>NZ_JAUQTZ010000097.1:0-23764 GCF_059803845.1 Rhizobium sp. UFLA01-1127
TGATGAGACTGATGCCAAGGCCTTCCAACACGCTGGAAAAGCGCATCGTATCCTCTTGAACGCGCTGAGAGGCGCCTTCGATATGGCGCAGCTTTTCCCATTTCGACATATAGAAATTGTTCATCGCCGTGCGCCAACGGAAGATGTAGTGGCTCGTGAAGAAATCCGTCAGGATCGAGACGAACATGCTGAGGAATGCAATCTGCGCGAAGATGATCATCAGCGAGTAAAAACTATCAGTCGTCACGCCAGGCTGCTTTGTCAGCGCCGCCTGCAATAGATCACCAAACGGACGGCGAAAGTTATTGATGACCACACTTACCTGAACGCCGAAATAGGTGACCAGGATGATAAGCGCAGAGCCCCATAACGACCAGACTTTCCAGGGATGATTCCAGGCCCGTATGTGCCACGCGCCGCAGAAGATAATGATACAGACAAGAAAGAATCCGTAAAACCACACGTTTCCCCAAAGCAGGAAATAGCTGAGATCGTAAGGCTCCTTTCCCTCTCCTGGCATGACGAAGCCTAACTGCGTCCCCAAGCCGGAAAAAAACGAATACCAGGCTGCGATGCAGGCAAGCGTCCAGATCGCCATGGAGATGAAGAACAATCTGGGCTGCGGGAAGAAGGAGTGGAACACGGTGGATAAGCTTCCTTGATCGGGTTCTGAATGGAACCGCAATGGCGTCAATTTGCGGCGAGCCTAGGGCAGTTCGCCGAAAGCGGCAACCGTCAGGGACCTATTCTTACGTAGATGTAATCGCTTATCCCATGATCGTGATGCAGTTGTTCAGCAGCGGATTTTCACCCCATGGCTGAACTTCTCCCCACCGGGACGCCCCTTCCCGCGCCGGCTATCCCATGCACGGATCGCCCCTCTTGAACAAAGCTATCTTACGATATATATCTTACGACATGACTAACGACATAAACCCACACTTCAAGGAGTAACGACATGAGAGGTTTCAGAGATCGCCATATGTTCCGAGATGGCTTTGACATCGTCGAGGCATATATCCTACGACATGGCCGAGGCCGTGAATCGCGCGACGAGCATAGGAGAGACTTCATGAGAGGCTTCAAGGGCGGCATGTTCGGCGGCGGGTTTCGCACCGGCCGCAAATTCGATGCGGCCGATCTGCAGCTCATCATCCTCGCCTTGCTCTCCGAGCAGCCGCGCCACGGCTATGAACTGATCAAGACCTTCGAGGAGCGCTCCGGCGGCTTTTACGTACCAAGCCCGGGCGTCATCTATCCCGCGCTGACCTATCTCGAAGAGACCGGCCAGGCCGAAGTCGAGGTGAGCGGCACGAAGAAGCTTTACCGCATCACCGAAAGCGGCCAGAAGCGCGTCGACGACAATCGTGATCTGGTCGAGGTCACGCTCGCCAAGCTCGCCTCTATCGGCGAGAAAATGGCCCGCGTCCGCGAGGTTTTCGACGGCGGAGACGAGGACGGCCGCGATAGCCCGTTCGATCGCCATGGCGCCGGCGACGTCCATCGCGCCCGCCATCTGCTGCGCTCGGCCCTTCGTTCGAAGTTCCCATGGAACAAGGCCGAAGGCGCACGCATCGCCGCAATCCTCGAGCGCGCCGCCGCCGACATCATCCGTGGCGAAACGAAAGCTGAGGACAGACCGAAGTCCGACGATTGAGCTACGGCATGCCGCGCAAAACTGCGCGGTTTTGCGGCAACGGCGCAAAATCAAAGACCTGAAGCGCAGGACACGAAGCTGAAAGATTTGCGATGCGCTTCAGGACCTCAGGCGTCCGGCAATGTCAGAATGACAGGCCCGCCGCGGGTAGCAACAATCGTGTGTTCGTACTGGACCGTAGGCGCCTGCGGATCGGCATAGAGCGTCCACGCATCGTCGCCACCTTCCGCCCAGATTGCACCGAGAGACAGAAACGGCTCGACGGTGAAGACCAGGCCGTCCTCCATGATCCGGGTCTCGGAAGGGTCCGCCCAGGTAGAAACCTCGGCGGGCTCTTCATGCAGGGAACGGCCGATGCCGTGGCTGGCAAGATTGGCGATCAAAGTATAGCGGTTCTTCTGCGCGAAAGCGCCGACGGCCTGCCCGATCTTTGCAAGCGGCGCGCCACTCTTTACCTGATTGAGGCCGACCCAGAGCGCCCGCTTGCCGTCCCGGCAGAGACGCTCGATCTTCGGCTTGATCGGCGGCACGGTAAAGGAGGCTCCGGTATCGGAAAAGAAGCCATCCTTTTCGGCTGATACATCGAGATTGACCAGATCCCCCGCCCGGATGATACGCGGGCCGGGAATGCCGTGCGCCACTTCCTCGTTGACGCTGATGCAGGTCGCGCCGGGGAACTTGTAGACCAGCTCCGGCGCCGATTGCGCGCCGGCATCTTCCAGTACCTTGCGGCCGATCGCATCCAGCTCTAGCGTGGTGATGCCCGGCTCCAGAGCCGCAGCCATGGCCTGCAGCGCATTGGCGCAGATGCGGCCGATATCTTTGAGCTTGGTCAGTTCTTCTTCGGTCGAAACGATCATTTACGGCTTCCGGCGCGCTCGCACTCTCAGCAACGTTCGGCGAGAGGCACAAGGTCGCTTTCGCCCCTTCCCTCTGCACAGTCAACGTTTTTCTGGGGTATTCTGCCAGATAGCGCGGCTTTCGAATTCCGAAAGGGGTCAGGAACGTGGATCGTCCGCCAGCAATGCCCAGCGCTCATGATCGCACCAGACGCCGCCGATCTTCAGATATTTGGGCGAAAACCCTTCCTTGCGGAAGCCGAGCCGCTTGACCAGCGCGATCGAAGAGTGATTGCCCGGCTGGATATTGGCCTCCACCCGATGCAAGCCGACTGCGTCGAAGGCATGGACAACAGCCGAACGAACCGCCTCCGTCATGAAGCCCTGACCGGCAAAATCCGCCATGCCGTGATAGCCGAGAAAGGCGCTGCGAAAGCCGCCCCAGACCATCTGGCTGATATTGACGACGCCGACGATACCGCCGGAGCTTGGATCGCGCGCCACAGACCAATATTCGGTCCCGTCACCGTCTGGCCGAACCAAGCGTCGAAACCGTCGCGATCGAGAAAGGGATAGGCCCAGGGCACATGGTGGGCACGGCTGGCTATATTGGCGGCAATCAGCTCGTCCGCATCCGATTGCCTGACAGGCGCGACGATCACTTGCGGCATGGCCCGCTCCCTCTTCTCTCAAGGAAGCGAGCCTTAGCAAATCGAATCCGAAATCAAAAGCTTCGGTAAAAAAGCGGGATCATTTTGCGAACTTCTTCATAGCGAAGATAAAGTCCGCCCCATGCGATCACGCCGACAAAAACGCCGAACAGCAGATGCGAGAAGATCGGGCTACCGGCCCTGAGATGCGTCGCGATCGCCCCGCCGAGAAGGCCTGTAAGAAGGATCGCGCCGAGAACCGACGTTTTCGGGATCGCATAGAGAATGGCGCAGCCGAGCGTGATGACGCCGAGAAGCCGCGCAAGCGCCGGATCGGCGGAATAGCCAAGCCCCGCCATCGTCTCCGTGACGACCGGAAGCGGCACGAGCTTGATCACACCGTCAAAGACAAGAAAGGCAATGATCAGCCCGCTGAGGATCACGCCGGCGACGCGCTCGGCTCGTGTGACTGACGAGGTAGATGAATCGACTGCATAAGACATGCTCGTATCCCCCGGAATCGAATCGGAAATTCAGATCTTCGCCGCCAGCGCGACGGTGCCTATACTCTAACGACGTGCGTAGTCGTCATTTCTCGACAGCACGGACAAAAATTTTTTCGATTATTTTGCAGCGGCAAGAGCATCCGCGCTCAGGCAATCGAGCTGATGGCGGATATGGGCGGCCTCGGCCGGCGAGCGGGCAAGCGCAATCGCCCGGTCGAAGGCAACGCGCGCCTCCTGCGGGCGATCGAGCTGCGCAAGCAGACCGCCCCTTACGCCGTGAAAGTAGAAATAGCTGTCGAGCTGGGCTTCAAGCGTCGCGACCAACGCCAAAGCTGCCTCCGGCCCCTTGAGCTTCGAGAGCGCCACCGCACGGTTGAGCGTGACGACGGGAGACGGCGTCAGCCTTTCCAGCATCTGATAGAGGAGGTCGATCTCCTCCCAATCCGTATCGGTGGCACGCTTCGCTCGGGAATGCAGTGCCGCGATCGCGGCTTGCACCTGATAGGGGCCGGGCCGGCGATGGCGGATCGCCTTGTCGAGCAGCGCGAGCGCCTCGTCTATCGACGTCCGATCCCAGAGCGAACGATCCTGGTCCTCGAGGAGAATAATCTGTCCCTCCGCATCGAACCGTGCCGCTTTGCGCGATTGCTGCAGCAGCATCAGCGCCAGCAGCGCCATGGTCTCCGGCTCCGCGGGAAAGATGCGCAGCAGCAGCCGGCCAAGCCGGATCGCCTCATCGGCAAAGGCGGCGGCCTCGCGATGCGCACCGCCGGCCGAATAGCCTTCATTGTAGATGAGGTAGATCATGGCGCTCACAAGTGCCAGCCTTTCGCTCCGCTCCACCGCCCCCGGCGTTTCGAAGGGAACACCGGCTGCGGCCACACGCGCTTTCGCCCGCGTGATCCGCTGCTCCATCGCGCTGTCGCTGACGAGGAATGCGCGGGCGATCTGCTGCACCGAAAGTCCGGAAACGATGCGCAGCGCAAGCGCAATCTGCTGCGTTGCCGGCAGATCAGGA
Source organism: Rhizobium sp. UFLA01-1127 (assembly GCF_059803845.1). Lineage (NCBI taxonomy): Bacteria > Pseudomonadati > Pseudomonadota > Alphaproteobacteria > Hyphomicrobiales > Rhizobiaceae > Rhizobium > Rhizobium sp. UFLA01-1127. The sequence continues at coordinate 4,671 of NZ_JAUQTZ010000097.1, forward strand.
TGACAGCAGATGAACAGCAGCCGAAGAATGTCGTCGCGATAACCCGAGCCATCGAGGCGCTCGGCCAGGTCGCTCTCGGCATCGCCGGTATCGGAAATCGCCTCCTCGTCCGGCAGGCTCTGCAATTTCGCCTGCTTGCGTACCGTATCGATGCCGCTGTTGCGACCGACGAAAATCAGCCACGCTATGGGATCACGTGGCGGCCCCTTGTCCGGCCAGGTCTTCAAGGCCCGAAGACAGGCCTCCTGAAAGGCTTCCTCCGCAGTGTCGAGATTGCGGAAATAGCGCAGCAGCGCGCCCAGCACTTGCGGCCGGGCATTGGTAAGCGCGATGTCGATCCAGCCAATATCCGTCATGTTGCGATTGTCCCCTGCCTGAATACGTAAAGCGGACGAATCTCATAGGAGCCGACCCCAGGATTGGCGACTGCCAGCTCTTTCGAGAATTCAAGTGCCTCATCAAGCGATTCGAAATCGACGACGTAGAAGCCGAGCAATTGCTCTTTCGTTTCGGCAAAAGGACCGTCGATGACGAGCGGCTCGCTCTTGCCCTTGCGCAAGGTCATTGCCGCTGTGGTCGGCATCAGTCGCGCCACCGGCCCGAGTTTGCCAGCCTTTGCCAGCGGCTCCTGCACGGCAATCAGCCGCGCCATGGTTGCCTCTTCCTGCTCCTTGGACCAGGCAAATACGGTATCTTCGTCGTTGTAGCACAGGATCGCATAAAGCATGAGGACCTCCTTCTCTGGTAAAGACGAAGGAGTATCACGCGTACCGACAGGTCGCGTCAAAAAATTATCGTTGGAAATGATCGGCTTGGCGGATGAGCCGGATCGGGGATGAACAGCCGTCCGACCGCCATTATCAGGCAGTCAACGTCCGCTTCACGGCGTTTTTCCAGCCCTTCAGCTTGGCATTTCGGGTTTTGCCGTCCATAGCCGGTTCGAACCGCCGGTCTCGCGCCCAGGCCTTGGCAAAACCGGCGCGATCCGGCCAGACGCCGGCACGGCTTCCGGCAAGCCAGGCGGCGCCCAGGGCAGTGGTTTCCAGAATCGTGGGGCGGTCGACCGGCGCATCGAGCAGGTCGGCAAGCCGCTGCATCGTCCAGTCGGAAGCCACCATTCCGCCGTCGACGCGCAGCACCGTCTCCTGCCCGTTGCCATTACGCCAATCCTTGTGCATGGCATCCAGGAGATCGCGCGACTGATAGCAGACGGCCTCCAGCGCCGCCCGGACGATCTCCTCAGGCCCGGTATTGCGCGTCAGCCCGAAGATCGCGCCGCGTGCATCCGGGTCCCAATGCGGTGCACCGAGGCCGGTAAAGGCTGGCACCAGATAGACCTCCTGCAGCGGATCGGCCTTGGCCGCCAGCTCGCCGGAATCCGAAGCGCGCTGGATGGCCTTCAGCCCATCGCGCAGCCATTGTACCGCAGCGCCCGCGATGAAGATCGAGCCTTCGAGCGCATAGGTCGTCTCGCCATTGAGCCGATAGGCGATGGTGGTCAAAAGCCGGTTCTTCGAGCGCACCATGTCCGTGCCGGTGTTGAGCAGCGCAAAGCAGCCGGTGCCGTAGGTGGATTTCATCATGCCGCGCTCGAAGCAGGCCTGACCGATCGTCGCCGCCTGCTGATCGCCGGCAACGCCGAGGATCGGGATTGCTGCGCCAAAGAGCGCGGGATCGGCAACGCCGAAATCGGCAGCGCAATCCTTCACCTCAGGAAGCATGACCGAGGGAACGCGCAGAATATCCAGGAGATCTTGGTCCCATTCGTTGGTGCCGATGTTGTACATCAGCGTCCGCGAGGCATTGGTAGCGTCGGTGACGAAGCTCTTGCCTCCCGTCAGCCGCCAGACCAGGAAGGTATCGACGGTGCCGAAGCAAAGCTCGCCCTTGGCAGCGCGGGCACGCGCGCCCTTCACGTTGGAGAGCAGCCAGGACAGTTTGGTACCGGAAAAATAGGGATCGAGCAGCAGGCCGGTGCGGCGCGTGAAGAGCTTTTCAAGGTCCTGACGCTTCAGTTTCTCGCAATAGCCCGCCGTGCGGCGATCCTGCCAGACGATGGCGTTGTGGATCGGCTTACCCGTCTCGCGATCCCATACGACGACGGTCTCGCGCTGATTGGTGATGCCGAGGGCGGCAATATCCTTGGCGGTGATGCCGGCTGCCTCGATCGCCTTACGGACCGTGACGAGGACAGAGGACCAGATCTCTTCCGGATCATGCTCCACCCAGCCCGGTTTCGGATAATGCTGCGTGAATTCCATCTGCCCGACACCGGCGACCTTCATTTTGCCGTCGAAAACGATAGCCCGCGTCGACGTCGTTCCCTGATCGATCGCCAAGACATAACCGCTCATGCAGTCCTCCCGCCTGTTGCATGCCGAAGCAACAGATACGCGAGCAAAACGAATGTGAAAAGAAAGCAAAACGAAATTTTTCGTTTAAGTTCGCTGAAGGTGCGCTTTCCCGTTCGCTGCATCGTGCCGCATGCGCCGCGAAAGCTGCCACTGGCAATGCGATTGCCATATCCTGAGGTTTGGGACTAGGCTGAAGCCGTTTTGCACTGCAGCAGGAAGCTGCGCTGTCCAAGGAGAAGATCATGGCAAGAACAGTTGTCGTCACCGGTTCCACAAGCGGTATCGGCCTCGCCATCGCGGCCGCCTTCGCCGCCAAGGGTGATAACGTCGTTATCAACGGCTTCGGAAAGCCGGAGGAAATCGACGCGATCAAGACGAAGCTGGAAGCTTCCGGCGGCGGCAAGGTCGTCTATCATCCGGCCGACATGACGAAGCCCGGCGAGATCGCCGATCTCATCGCGGCCGCCAACTCCACCTTCGGCAGCATCGACGTCCTCGTCAACAATGCCGGCATTCAGCACGTGGAGAAAATCGAGGATTTCCCGATCGAGAAGTGGGATCAGATCATCGCAATCAATCTCTCCAGCTCCTTCCACACCATCCGCGCCGCCATTCCGCTGATGAAGGCGAAGAAATACGGGCGCATCATCAACATCGCCTCCGCCCATGGCCTTGTCGCTTCGCCCTTCAAATCCGCCTACGTCGCGGCAAAACATGGTATATTGGGCCTGACCAAGACGGCAGCGCTCGAGCTTGCCGAATTCGGCGTCACTGTGAACGCCATTTGCCCCGGCTACGTCCTGACCCCGCTTGTCGAAAAGCAGATCCCGGACACGGCGAAGGCACGAGGGATGACCGAGGAACAAGTCAAGAACGAGGTCATCCTCAAGGCCCAGCCCACGCACGAATTCGTCAAGGCAGAGGAAATCGGCGCCCTGTCGCTCTACCTTGCGAGCGACGAGGCACGCCAGGTCACCGGCACGCACGTCTCGATTGACGGTGGCTGGACCGCGGAATAACCATAGACGGTTAGGGCCGGATTCGCAGAAGCCTCCGGCCCCGACAAACGCAGAATCAACGGAAACGACATGAGCGACAGCATCCGCTTTATCCTCAATGGCGAGGATATCACGCTATCCAGCCTGCGCCCCACCGAGACGCTGCTCGACTTCCTTCGTCTCAGCCGGCGGCTGACGGGAACGAAGGAAGGATGCGCGGAAGGCGATTGCGGCGCCTGCACGGTGCTTGTGGGACGTCTGATCGACGGCGGCCTGTATTATGAATCGGTCAACGCCTGCATCCGCTTCGTCGGCTCACTGCATGCGACCCATGTCGTCACCGTCGAGCATCTTGCCGCGCAGAACGGCACGCTTCACCCCGTGCAGCAGGCAATGGTCGATTGCCACGGCTCGCAATGCGGTTTCTGCACCCCTGGCTTCGTCATGTCGCTCTATGGCCTCTGGCTGACGACGGAAAAGCCCAGCCGGGCGCAGATCGAAAAGTCGCTCCAGGGCAATCTCTGTCGCTGCACGGGCTACGAGCCGATCGTCAAAGCGGCCGAACAGGTCAGCCAGAAGCGGCCGAGCGCGCTCTTCGACCCCCTCGAAAAGACGAGAGCCGATATCATCGCCCGCCTCTGGGCGATGCAGGGCGGCGATACCATCGAGATTGCGGAGGGCGAGGATCGTCTCATCGTGCCCGGTTCGGTATCGGCGCTGGCGCAGGTGCTTGCCGACGAGCCGACGGCGACGGTCGTTGCCGGCTCGACCGATGTCGGCCTTTGGGTCACCAAGCAGATGCGCCGGCTCAATCCGGTCGTCTTCATCAACCACCTGACCGATCTGCAGAAGATATCGATCGAAGACGAAGGCCTGAGGATTGGCGCCGGCGTCACCTACAGCCGCGCTTTCGCTGTGATCGGCGAAAAAATCCCGGCCTTTGCCAATCTCATCGACCGCATCGGCGGCGAGCAGGTGCGCAATATGGGCACCATCGGCGGCAATATCGCCAACGGCTCGCCAATCGGCGACACGCCGCCGCCACTGATCGCGCTCGGTGCAGCGGTGACGCTGCGCTCGACGGCAGGCACGCGCAGCCTGCCGCTCGAAGATTTCTTCATCGACTACGGCAAGCAGGACCGGCGTCCCGGTGAGTTCGTCGAGAGCATCTTCGTACCCTATCCGGCCAAGGATGCGCATTTCGCTGTCTACAAGATCTCCAAACGCCGCGACGAGGATATTTCGGCCTCCTGCGGCGCCTTCCATCTGTCATTGGATTCAGCCGGCAATGTCGAAGATATCCGCATCGCCTTCGGCGGCATGGCCGGCACGCCGAAACGCGCCCGCACCGTCGAGGCGGAATTGATTGGCAAGCCATGGACGGAAGCAACTGTCATGGCCGCACGCAATGCCTTCGACGCCGATTACACGCCGCTCACCGATTGGCGCGCCTCGGCAGAATACCGGCAGCTGACCGCCAAGAATCTTCTCATCCGCTTCTATCTCGAGACGGCTGGCGCGCCACAGGAACTGAAGCGTTTCGAGGTGCTGGCATGATCACAGTTTTTGAATCCATCCCATGGCATATCTTAGGTTCGATGCCGGCATTGTTGGACGAAGGCGGCAGCTTCTCCTCCCCTTCTCCCCTCGGGGAGAAGGTGCCCGAAGGGCGGATGAGGGGGCTACGCGGCAAAGAGCGAGCTTCCTTCCATCTGGTCCCAGGACACGCATCGCTTTGCGATGCATCCCCCTCATCCGGCCTGCCGGCCACCTTCTCCCCGCTGGGGAGAAGGGAAACCGTGGAGGCCTGAGCCATGGACAAATCCACCTTCGAAGAAGCCAAGGTCGTCATCAACGGCTCCATGCATGGCTCGCTCAAGCATGATTCCGCGCATAAGCACGTGACCGGAGCCGCCGACTATATCGACGACATTCCCGAACCCGCTGGCCTGCTGCACGGCGCACTCGGCCTTTCCGACCGCGCCCATGCCGAGATCGCCGGCATCGATCTTACGGCCGTCAAAGCCTATCCCGGCGTCGTCTGGGTCTTCACTGGCGCCGATCTCCCCGGTGTCAATGACACCAGCTCCAACGGCATGCACGACGAGCCGCTGCTTGCCGAAAAGAAGGTCGAATTCCACGGGCAGCCGATCTTCGCGGTCATCGCCGAAACCCGCGATGCCGCCCGCCGTGCCGCCCGCCTTGCCAAGATCGATTATCGCGACCTGCCGCATTGGAGCGATATCGACGGTGCGCTCGCCAATGGCGCACCGCTCGTCTACGAGCCGATGACGCTGAAGCGCGGCGACCCCGAAACCGAGATGGCGAATGCCAAGCATCGCATCAAGGCGCAGATGCGCATCGGCGGTCAGGAGCATTTTTACCTCGAGAGCCATATCGCCATGGCAGTCCCCGGCGAGGACGATGAGGTCGCCGTCTGGTCGTCGACGCAGCATCCAAGCGAAATCCAGCACATCGTCGGCCATGTTCTCGGGATTCCGTCCAACGCCGTGACCGTCAACGTACGCCGCATGGGCGGCGGCTTCGGCGGCAAGGAAACGCAGGGCAACCAGTTTGCGGCGCTTGCCGCCGTCGCCGCTAAGAAGCTCGGCCGTGCCGTGAAATTCCGGCCCGATCGCGACGAGGACATGAGCGCGACCGGCAAGCGCCACGATTTCCTCGTGGATTACGAAGTCGGCTTCGACGACGAAGGCCGCATCCATGCCGTCGACGCCACCTATGCCGCGCGCTGCGGCTTCTCCTCCGATCTTTCCGGCCCGGTTACCGATCGCGCGCTGTTCCATGCGGATTCCAGCTATTTCTACCCGCATGTGCATCTGGTCTCGAAACCGCTAAAGACCCACACCGTCTCCAACACTGCCTTCCGTGGCTTCGGCGGCCCTCAGGGGATGGTCGGCGGCGAGCGCATGATCGAGGAGATCGCCTATGCGCTCGGCAAGGACCCGCTGGAGATCCGCCGCGCCAATTTCTACGGCGAGCCAGGCTCCGGCCGGACGCTGACCCCCTATCACCAGGAGGTCACCGACAACATCATCAACCGCATCGTCGACGAGCTGGAACAGACCGCCGACTATCAGACGCGGCGCAACGCCATCATCGAGTTCAACCGTTCCAGCCGGTTCATTCGTAAGGGGATCGCGCTGACGCCGGTGAAATTCGGCATCTCCTTCACCATGACCGCCTTCAATCAGGCAGGCGCGCTGGTGCATATCTATCAGGATGGCTCCATCCACCTGAATCATGGCGGCACCGAAATGGGTCAGGGCCTCTATATCAAGGTGGCACAGGTTTTGGCCGACAGCTTCCAGGTCGATATCGACAAGGTGAAGATCACCGCGACCACGACCGGCAAGGTGCCGAACACATCCGCGACGGCGGCGTCGTCCGGCTCGGATCTGAACGGAATGGCAGCCCATGACGCCGCGCGGCAGATCAAGGAGCGGCTGGTCGCCTTCGCGGCAGAGAAATGGGGTGTCGGCGCCGAGGAGGTGCAGTTCCTTCCCAATCGCGTGCGCGTCGGTGAGGACGAAATCCCCTTCCCGGATTTCGTCAAGCAGGCCTATTTCGCCCGCATCCAGCTCTCGGCTGCCGGTTTCTACAAGACGCCGAAGATCCATTGGGACCGCAAGGCTGGGCGCGGCACGCCCTTCTACTACTTCTCCTATGGCGCCGCCTGCTCGGAAGTCTCGATCGATACGCTGACGGGCGAATATCTGATCGACCGCACCGACATCCTCCACGACGTCGGCCGCTCCCTCAATCCGGCGATCGATACCGGCCAGGTCGAGGGTGCCTTCGTGCAAGGTATGGGCTGGCTGACGACCGAGGAATTATGGTGGGACGCCAAGGGCCGGCTGCGCACGCATGCCCCGTCGACCTACAAAATCCCGCTTGCCTCCGACCGGCCAAAGATTTTCAACGTGCGCCTGGCGGAATGGTCCGAAAATACGGAAGCCACCATCGGCCGCTCGAAGGCTGTCGGCGAGCCTCCCTTCATGCTCAGCATATCCGTGCTCGAGGCGCTGTCGATGGCGGTCGCCAGCGTCGCGGATTACCGCGTCTGCCCGCGCCTCGATGCGCCGGCAACACCTGAACGAGTACTGATGGCGGTGGAGCGGCTGAAGAGGATGTGATTGCCGTTCTCCCGGCTTTCGCTCCTTGCCACCTACAACAGCCGCCCGTCTTCACAATGCGGCTCGCGCCCGTCCAGAAATCCGAGGTCGCGCTTCAGCCGGTCCGGCATCTCGTCAAGATCGAGATGCGGCGACGGTTCCGCATGCTTGGCGAAAACCTGCGTCAACGATTCCAAGACCCGTGCCAAGACGCTTGGCCTTGCCGTTTCCATCTGTTCCGCAACATAGCAATCCATGACGACACCTCAATCCAATCAACGATGTGGATTGCAGATTGGCGGGAAAAATGCTGAAATTCCAATCGAACTATCGCCTGCATGCATAAAGAGAACTTATCCATGAAACTCTCTAAACGCTTCCCGCTGAACGCGCTCCGTGTCTTCGAAGCTGCGGCCCGGCTCGGCAGTTTCACGCGCGCCGGCGAAGAGCTCGGCATGACGCAGACGGCCGTCAGCTATCAGATCAAGCTGTTGGAGGAGATGACGGGTGAGCCTCTTTTCCTGCGCCGTCCGCGGCAGATCCTGCTGACCGAAGCGGGCGAACAGCTTGCCCCGAAAGTCGCCGAAGCCTTTGCCATGCTGCAGGATGCCATGGCCTCCTTCAGCGGCGAGGCCGAAACTACGCTCCACATCCATTCCACCCCAACATTCGCGTCCCAGTGGCTGGCTCAGCACATCGGCGCGTTTCAGCTCAAACACCCCAGGATCGCCGTTCGCCTCGCCACCTCGGGATCGATCATCGACTTCGCCCGGGAACCGTCCGACATCGCCATCCGCGCCGGGCGTGGCACATGGCCTGGATTGCGCGCGCACCTTCTGATGAAGATGCACTTCACACCCATGCTGAGCCCGGCCCTCGCGGCCACGATCGGCGGCGTGCACGAACCGTCCGACCTCCTCAAACTGCGCATCATCGATGCCGGCGACCCGTGGTGGGTTCAATGGTTCCACGAGGCCGGCGTGCCGGATCCCGGCCTTCAAGGCAGGCCGCGCAGCCGGCTCGGCGCGCAATCCTTCGAAGCCAGCGCGGCCATAGCGGGCCAAGGCGTTGCCGTGCTCACTCCAGAATTTTATGCGGATGACTTGGCTGCAGGCCGGCTGATCCAGCCGTTCGATCTTCTGTCCACCGACGGCTCCGATTATTGGATCGCCTATCCTGAAAACAGGCGCCACACACCACGTATCCGCGCCTTCAGGGACTGGATCCTCGGTGAGTTCGGGATGCCGCTTGAATAAGTCAATCCGACATATCAGGCGCATAGAAGCAGCGCGGAGTATTCTCGTCCGGAAACAGACAGAGATGATAGGCACCGTCCGGTGAGTGCATTGCTTTCTGCTGCGGCAAAGTGAAGATGTGCCCATGCGTCACATTTCGGTGATCGCCGGGATTGATCGTCACCCGATAGCCGCCCGGGATGATGGTGACCGTGCGCGACGGGATCATCTCGCAATCGCCGGTCTGGCCGTCGCCATTGCAACAATAGGGATCATAGGACCAACCGGAAGGTGCATCGTGCGCCACGGCAGAGCTTGCAAAGACAATAAAAACGAACGTCAGAATACCACGCATGGGCAATTCTCCGTCGAAAATAGACGACTGCCGCGGACACGGCCCGCTCCAAGCAGCCGAGGCATTTTATTAAAAAGCTGCCATAAAGTGATCTAATGCGGCCGGCGCGCGAAACAAGGCCGTGGCTTTTTACCGGCGCATCAAACTCTCCCCTTCCCTCCGCCTTCAACATTTTGCAAGGTGCGGAGTCGGAGGAAGAAAAAGGGGAACTGAATGTATGAATACGCCATCGCGTGGGAGTGGCTGGCCTTTGCCGCCCGCTGGTTCCACGTCATAACCGCCATTGCCTGGATCGGTTCATCTTTCTACTTCATCGCGCTGGATCTCGGGCTGGTGAAGCGCCCGCATCTTCCACCCGGCGCCTATGGCGAAGAATGGCAGGTTCACGGCGGCGGCTTCTATCATATCCAGAAATATCTCGTCGCCCCCGCGCAGATGCCCGAGCATCTGACCTGGTTCAAATACGAGAGCTATTTCACCTGGCTTTCCGGCTTCCTGATGCTGTGCATCGTCTACTACGGCGGCGCCAACCTCTTCCTCATCGACCGGCATGTGCTCGATGTCAACGTTCCCGTCGCGATCCTGATTTCGCTCGCTTCGCTTGCCGGCGGCTGGCTCGTCTATGACCTGCTCTGCAAGTCGCCGCTCGGCAACAATACCTGGGGGCTGATGATCGTGCTCTATGCCGTCCTGGTCTTCATGGCCTGGGGCTATACGCATCTCTTCACCGGCCGCGCCGCCTTCCTGCATCTCGGCGCCTTTACCGCGACGATCATGTCCGCCAATGTCTTCATGATCATCATTCCTAACCAGAAGATCGTCGTCGCAGACCTCATCGCCGGGCGCACGCCCGACCCGAAATATGGCCGTATCGCCAAACAGCGCTCGCTGCACAACAACTACCTGACGCTGCCCGTCATCTTCTTCATGCTGTCGAATCACTATCCGCTGGCCTTCGGCACGGCCTACAATTGGGTGATCGCAGCGCTGGTCTTCCTGATGGGCGTCACCATCCGCCACTGGTTCAACACCACACATGCCCGCAAGGGCCGCCCGACCTGGACCTGGATCGTCACCGTCGTCCTCTTCATTGTCATCATGTGGCTTTCGACCGTTCCGAAGGTGCTCACTGGCGAAAAGGATGCGAATGCAGTCGCCCCGGCCTTTCAGCAGTTCGCCTCCGATGTACATTTCCCAGCCGTCAAGCAGATGATCTCGGCGCGCTGTTCCATGTGCCATGCGGCCGAACCCGTCTATGAGGGGATCGTCCGCCCGCCGAAGGGCGTAACGCTGGAAAACGACGCGGAAATCGCTATGCATGCCCGGGAGATCTATATCCAGGCAGGCCGCAGCCATGCCATGCCGCCCGGCAACGTCACCGACGTCACGCCGGAGGAACGCAAGCTGCTGGTCGCCTGGTTCGAAAGCTCGATCGGAGAAAAGACCCAATGACTACCCTTCTGCGCGGCCGCCTGCTTTCCTTCAAGCGCCTGCCGCAAAGCCTCGATGATACCGGCAGCTATGCTTACGAAAGCGATGGCGGCCTGCTGATCGAAAACGGCTTGATCGTCGCGACCGGCCCCTATGCCGATATCAAGGCGCAGGCGCCGGAAGACGTCACCGAAATCGACCATCGCCCCCATCTGATCCTGCCCGGCTTCATCGACATGCACCTGCATTTCCCGCAGATGCAGGTGATCGCCTCCTACGCCGCCAACCTCCTGGAATGGCTGAACACCTATACTTTTCCCGAGGAATGCCGCTTCGTGGAAAGCGCGCATGCGGAGCGTATCGCCACGCATTTCTACGACGAGATGATCCGCCACGGCACGACGACGGCCGTCGCCTATTGCTCAGTGCACAAGACATCTGCCGACGCCTATTTTGCCGAAGCCGTGCGACGCAACATGCGCATGGTCGGCGGCAAGGTGATGATGGACCGCAACGCTCCGCAGGGCCTGCTCGATACGCCCGAGATGGGCTATGACGAGACCCGGCAGGTGATATCAGACTGGCACGGCAAAGGCCGTAATCACGTCGCCATCACCCCGCGCTTCGCCATCACCTCGACGCCGGCGCAGATGGAGGCGACGGCAGCGCTTGCCCGCGAATTCCCGGATCTGCACATCCAGACGCACTTGTCCGAGAACGACGAGGAGATCAAGTTCACCTGCGAGCTCTATCCGGATGCGATCGACTATACCGATATCTATGCACGCTACGGGCTGCTTGGCCCCAAGAGCCTGTTCGGCCATGCGATCCATCTTTCCAAACGGGAAGCCGACGCCATGAGCGAGGCCGGCGCAGTCGCGGTGCATTGCCCGACCTCAAATCTCTTCCTCGGCTCCGGCCTCTTCCCGCTGAAGGCGCTGGCGCGGCGCGAGAAGCCCGTTCGCATCGGTGTCGCCACCGACATCGGCGGCGGCTCCAGCTATTCCATGCTGCGTACCATGGATGAAGCCTACAAGATCCAGCAGCTGCTTGGCGAGCGCCTGAATCCGCTGGAAAGCTACTATTACATGACCCGAGGGAATGCCGTGTCCCTCTCCCTCGTCGACAAGATCGGCACGCTCGACGCCGGCACCGAAGCCGATCTCATCGTCCTCGATGCAGCTGCAACGCCGGCCATGGCGCTGAAGATGGAGGTGACGAAGAGCCTCACTGAAGAGCTGTTCCTGCTGCAAACCATGGGCGATGACCGCGCCGTCGTCGAAACCTATGTCGCCGGCAAGCCGATGAAATCTACACTGCGATAAGGCAATCCGCACCCACCGCCATGCCACCATCCAGAAGGCTGAGATTATGACCGCGCCGCTTACCATCGCCGAACTGAAGACGCTTGCTCGGCGACGTGTGCCGAAAATGTTCTTCCAATATGCCGATTCTGGCTCCTGGACGGAATCGACCTATCGGGCAAACGAGGCTGACTTCGCCAGGATCAAGCTGCGCCAGCGTGTCCTCGTCGACATGTCCGACCGGTCGCTCGCGACCACCATGGTCGGCCAGAAGGCCTCGATGCCGGTCGCGCTGGCGCCGACGGGCCTCACCGGCATGCAGCACGCCGATGGTGAGATGCTGGCGGCGCGCGCAGCCGAAGAATTCGGCATTCCCTTCACGCTGTCCACGATGAGCATCTGCTCGATCGAGGACATCGCCTCGGTCACGAAGCAGCCATTCTGGTTCCAGCTATATGTGATGAAGGATCGCGATTTCGTGCTGAACCTGATCCATCGCGCCAAAGCGGCGAAATGCTCGGCGCTGGTTCTGACGGCCGATCTGCAAATCCTCGGCCAACGCCACAACGACATCCGCAACGGCCTTTCGGCGCCGCCGAAAATGACGATAAAGAACCTGTGGCAGATGGCGACGCGGCCACGCTGGTGCGTGAATATGCTGAAGACCAAGCGACATTCCTTCGGAAATATCATCGGCCATGCCAAGGATATTTCCGACATGACGACATTGTCGCACTGGACGCATTCACAGTTCGACCCCAAGCTCTCCTGGAGGGACGTCGCCTGGATCAGGGAGCAATGGGGTGGCCCGATGATCATCAAGGGCATTCTCGACGTCGAGGATGCCAAGGCGGCCGTCGATACCGGTGCAGACGCCATCATCGTCTCCAATCATGGCGGCAGGCAGCTCGACGGCGCCCATTCCTCCATCAGCATGCTGCCAAAGATCGTCGATGCCGTTGGCGGCAGGATCGAGGTGCATATGGATGGCGGCATCCGCTCCGGCCAGGATGTGCTGAAGGCCATAGCCCTCGGCGCCAAAGGCACCTACATCGGCCGCCCCTTCCTTTATGGCCTGGGGGCCATGGGCAAGGAAGGCGTGACGCTTGCGCTCGAAATCATCCGCAAGGAGCTGGATATTTCCATGGCGCTGTGCGGCAAGCGGGATATCAAAGCCGTGGATCGGTCGATCCTGGCTGATTTCTAATAGTGGAAGCGACATTGCAAAACGATAAGCGTTTGCCGGCCGCCGTCACCTTCGACTTTGTAAACCAGCCTGTGCTCTTGCGTGATGCGACGTGACCATTGCCCTTTGAGTTGATTGCGCAGGGGCTCTGGTTTGCCGAGTCCCTCAAAAGGGTGGCGTAACGCGTCCCGCAAGAGCTCGTTGATTCTAACGGCTATTTTACGGTCTCTTTCCTGCCAATATAAATAGTCTTCCCAAGCATGTGCGTGCCAGGCAAGCAACATGACAAATTTACTTCAGATCGAGCAAATCGTGAGAAACGAGGTTCTTTCCCTCGTTTGCATCGGTGATCGCTTCCATCAATCTTGACGCATTTGTCGGTGTCGACAGGACATGAAGCGTCTCGATGATTCCTTCATATTCTTCTTTGTCGATCAGAATGGCAGATGGCTTATCGCGACGGACAATTTCCACGGCGACACGATCCTGCGCGACTTCATCAAGCAAGCTAGCAAGTTCATTCCGTGCTGCTGAAAACATGACCGTTCGCATGTTCCACTCCTATAACCACACTTGTACAATAAATGGTACAAGTTCAGCCTAAAGTCAAGGAACATGCCTAACGCAGCCAGCCCGTCGCCAGACCGCTCGCCCACTCCCCGCGACCATTCTGCGCCGCAAGTTTCGCCATCTCCATATGATCGTAGGCGACCTGCCGAAAGACCGGCAGCCAATGGTCACCGGCCTTTTCCAAAATGGCATAGGAAGCGAGAGGATGGCCGGCCTCCACCTTATGATAATAGGGCAGATCGTCCTCATAGGCGGGGCAGCCGACGCTGCCGGGATTGACGATCAGGCGCCCATCGGAAAGCCTGACGACACGCGGAATATGCGTATGCCCGCATAGGATTAGCGGAAAATCAATGCCGGCGGCCAGCGTCTCGATCTCTTCCAGAGGCTTCAGATAGACATGACCATCTGGTGAGACGGATTCGAGCCAATAGACGTTATCGTCAGCCGGCGTGGCGTGGCAGAGATAGGCCTCATCCTGATAAACTGCACTGACGGGCAAGCCGCGCAGCCACCCGAGATGAGGCTCGGTGAGCTCGGAATAGGCAGCCCGGTCCGAGATATGCATCATTTCCGGCGCCTGTTCGATCAGATATCGGTCGTGATTGCCGCGTACTGTCGGCATATTCAGCTCCAGCAGCAGATCGGCGGTTTTTCCTGCCGTCAGCGGCCCGCTGAAGCAATCGCCAAGATTGATGACCTCAGTGATGCCCTGCTCGCGGATATCCGCAAGCACAGCCTCGAGCGCAAGGTGATTGCCGTGGACATCCGCAATGGCAGCGAAGCGCATGCCTCAACTCCCGCGATAGGTGGAATAGCCGTAGGGCGAGATCAGCAGCGGCACATGGTAATGCGCCGTCGTATCGGCGATGCCGAAGCGGATGGGCACGAGATCAAGGAAAGCCGGCTCCGGCAATTTGGTGCCGCTGGCACGCAGATAGTCCCCCGCCCGAAACAGCAACTCATAGGTGCCTGCAACGAAACTTTCGCCGATGAGGATTGGGCCGCCATCCACGCGGCCGTCCGAGTTGGTCGTGACCGTCTTCACATGCCTGCGGGCATCGCCCTCGATCTTGAAGAGATCAATCACCAGACCTTCGGCCGGCTTGCCGAGGGCGGTATCGAGGACATGGGTGGTCAGTCCGGTCATGGCGTCGGTGCTCCGATGATGAAGGGCGTGTCGAAGAAATACTCTTCCAGATTGTTTCCAGGCCCGTCGCGATCCACGATAAGAAAATCGCTCTGCTCGTCGAGCGCCATCAGCGGGTAATGCCAGACATTGACCCGGTAGTTCACGCCCTGGTCGCCGCGCGCCAGAAAGACCTGTGGCCGGCCAGGCTTGCCGCCTTCGTCCTCCGCGACCACGACGAGGAACGGCCGGCCGTTCAGCGGCACGAAACACTGGCTGCCGAACGGATGGCGCTCCATCATGTCGATCGAAAAGGGAAAGGCGCGCGGCTGGCCGCGAAAGAGGTTCAGGATAACCCGCGCCCCGTCACCAATGGCCTCGGTGCTGGACAGCGCATGAAAGCGCTCCGTCGTCCCGCCGTTGATGTAGCGCATCGTTGCCGGATCGGCCTCGATCACGTCGCCGAACGGCGCGAATGCGGCCTTTGTCAAAGGATTGATGTCGAGATGCTGTGTCATTGAATGATTATTCGCCTTCCGCACGCCAATGGCGAATGAAGTCCAGTTGCAGGAGCAACTCCGGAAGGGATTTGTGGGCGATATCCCAGAGGGTCGTCAACTCGATGTCGAAATACCCTTGCGCAATCCGATTCCGGAAGTCGCGCATCACATGCCAAGGCAATTCCGGATGGTCAACGACAAACTCCGGATATTCTTCTGCTATGCGTGTGGCGGCCTCGCCGATCAGCAGAAGATTCATACCGACGGCGCGCTGCTTCTCGAGATCGTCGGAAAATGCGGCCTGATCGATCCCCCGAAGGAATTGACCGATTTCGGATGCAGTAAGCTGCATGCGCTCGAGATAAGTGATCAGCCGATCCAGACTCATGCCGGCTTCTCTTCGCAGACAATGTGTAATCTCTTTGCGCTGAAACGCCGCTCGGCATTACCGATCGCCCGCTCTCTTCTATTTCTGGACAGTGCTTTCATGGCCTCACCGCAGCATCCTACCCGTGGATACTAGGCCATGAACGGACCGAAAAATAGCTCGTACTTTCTGCGAGAAAACCTATCCGGAAGCAGGCACGGGAGGGATGACGGCCCGGCGGCCGCACATCAGGCTTCAGGGAGCATGGACTGCAGACGCAAAAGAGCGATCTTTTCGACCTGCGCCGCCGCAGTCGCAAACTCCGCATCCCTACCATTGTTTATCCGGGTTTCGAAGGCAGCAAGGATATCGTCCTTGTCGAGCCCCTTGACCGCGATGATGAAGGGAAAGCCGAATTTCGTCACGTAGGCGGCATTGAGTTCAGTGAACCGCGCGTGCTCCTCGGGACTCAGCCGGTCGAGCCCAGCGCCGGCCTGCTCGTTGCGGCTATCCTCGGTCAGCTTGCCGGCGATTGCCAGCCGGCCGGCGAGATCGGGATGCGCTCGCAGCACGCCCAGCCGCTCCGCCTCGCTGGCGGCACGGAAGACCTGTACCAATGCGGCATGCACGCCGCTCGAGGTCAACGGCTCGGCGATGGCGCCGGCATCAAAGGCACGCTCGGCAACGAAAGGCGAATGTTCGAAGACGCCGCCGAAGCGGCTGACAAAATCGTCCCGCGAGATCATATCAGCGCGCGCCTCCCGGCATGTGATTCTCATACCAGTGGTTGGCGATCTCGACGCGCTTCGGGATCCAGACCTTGTCGTGCTTCTGCACATATTCGATGAACCGCCGGAGCGCAGCAGCGCGGCCGGGGCGGCCGACGAGGCGGCAATGCAAGCCCACGGACATCATCTTCGGGCTGCCCTGCTTCCCTTCCTCATAAAGCGTGTCGAAAGCGTCCTTCAGATAGGTGAAAAACTGGTCGCCGGAATTGAAGCCTTGCGGCGTCGCAAAGCGCATATCGTTGGTTTCCAGCGTATAGGGGATGATCAGGAACGGCGTGCCGTTCAGACCATCGACCCAGAAAGGCAGATCGTCGGCATAGGAATCGGAAGAATAGAGGAAACCGCCCTCCTCCATGACGAGACGCAGCGTATTGTCCGACGGCTTGCCCTGATACATGCCGTAGGGCCGCTCGCCGGTGAGTTCGGTATGCAGCCGCACGGCCTCGAGGATATGCTTGCGTTCCAGATCCTCGGAAAAATCCTTGTATTCCAGCCAGCGATAGCCGTGGCTCGCAATCTCCCAGCCGGCCTCCTTCATGGCGGCAACCGCTTCCGGATTGCGCGCCATGGCGAGCGTCACGCCATAGACGGTCGCCTGAACCTTGAGCTCGGTGAACATGCGCCACAGCCGCCAGAAGCCGGCACGCGAACCATATTCGTAGATCGATTCCATGTTGAGATTGCGCTGATTCGGCCAGGAAGCCGCGCCAACGATCTCGGAGAGCAGGCTTTCGGAGCCGCCATCACCATCGAGAATGCAGCTTTCCCCGCCCTCTTCGTAGTTGATCACGAACTGCACCGCGATGCGGGCATCTCCGGGCCATTTGGGGTCAGGCGTGTTGCGGCCGTAGCCGATAAGATTACGGGGATAGATTTCCGACATTGAAGCACCTTCTCTGATCGCGGAACGGTAGCATCCACGTCGGGAAAGTCGAGACGGAAACTGGAAAAATCACTTTCGCTTCAAAGCGAGGTATTGGCGCGCGCCATCCGTTGATCTACGCGATCTTCCGCGCGCTTATCTTTCCCATGGGATGCAGCGAATGCACCCGGAACGGACCGCCGGCCCCATCTTCCATCATCAGGGCGATGTTGGATACGGGAACGGGTGCGGCCAGGGCCGGCTCGAAGAAATCGCGCAGCGCGCGTTCGATGCGCGGCATGTCGCTTGGGCTCACCGTACCCGTCAGCATCATCTGGAAGCGGAACTCATCCATGACATGCGGGTGGCCCCAGCGATGGAGATTGGCGAACTGCGTCGCAGAGAGGCCATCCGGATCGATCCGTTCGATCTCGGCTTCGCTCAACGGTGCCCGATACTGATCGAAGGTCTGCACGATCGATGCCGCCAGGAAATGCATCTGCTGGCTCGGCGTGGAAGGAACCAGACCTAGCGCGCCGCCGAGCCGCGCGACCTCGAGCTTGGGAAGCTCGAAGGGCGCGACCGTGCCCGAAAACCGCATCAGGTCGCGCAGCAGCCCCGCCTCGGTCATGTCTTCGGCCAGCCGGAACGGCGCCTTCAGAAGCCCCATGAAGCCGTAACGGCGCGGAACCGCGGTGTAAAAAGCGATCTCATGGATACCAAGCCCGCGAACTGCGGGCGGATCGACCATCTCGCCGGAATAGATGTTGCGGCCGAGCCAATTCGCCGCCACAAGCGTCAGCGGATCGCTCGCAGACGGCGTGAAGCAAATGGCATAGCGCATGAAATCTCCTCCAGGGCGCGACAAACCGGCACCGATGGCCAAGGAGATAGGTGATTTGCGTGACAGATTGACGACCCGAAAGAGGCGTAAATTCACGTTTTATGTGATATGACTGAAATATGACTTGCTAAAGTGAAGCTCAGCGGCAACTTGAAGCGACAAGGCATACCCGCCGCCTCCCGCACGGCCGCTTCGGCCAGCCGATGCGCCAAGCCGAAGCTCACCTTGAAGCCTCCGGTCAATGCAATCAGCGAGGGATGGTCGGGATGCGCCCCCACCATCGGATCTCGATCCACGGCTTTCGGGCGCAGGCCGGCCCAGCGTTCCATCACCTCTGCGCCGGCCAGCACCGGCGCCATGATACGTGCTGCAGCGAGCAGATCGTCGAGCTGCCCGTCCGTCGACATCGGATCATCGAAACGATTCTCGCTCGTGCTGCCGACTGCGACCAGTCCCTTCTCATGGGGCACGATATAGAGGCCATCCCTGAAAATGACGGGCAGACCGCTATCGACATCGGCCTTCAGCATGGCCGCCTGCCCCTTGACCGGCTGACCAAGCGAGGATTTGCGGCCTTCCGTCAGCTCATCAAGAATTGGAAAGGAGCGATGACCGGCGGCAAGGATGGCACGCCCGAAGGCAATATCGCCCTCATTCGTGCGCGCCAGACCCCGATCCGGATCAAGGCTCTCGACAGTAGCGCCTTCAGCGAGCCGGACATGCCGCGCACCGGCCAGAAATTTATGAAGCACATCTAGAAAGGCGCGCGGCGCGACCCGCGCGGCCAGGGTGTCGTAAACGAACCCGCTTTCGGCGAGGGAAGGATCGATCCAGTCTTCGACGGGTGCCGCATCGAGCACATGCCAGTGAAACCGCCGCTCTCCATGCCGCCAATGCGCCTCCGCATCCCAGGAATGACCGAGCGCGATCTGCCTCAGATGCGGCCTCGGCAATGGAATCAGCCGTCCGGCGCGGCGGTAGCCCGCCGAAAGGCCGGTCATCGCCTCCAGCGCCGTAATTTCATCTTCCAGCGATACC
>NZ_JAUQTZ010000098.1:0-23614 GCF_059803845.1 Rhizobium sp. UFLA01-1127
CGCGGTCGCAAAGTCAGCGGCATCAAACGAGACTATCTCGCTCTCGCCTCCGGCGCACATTTCATTAACTATAAGGATGGCGCCCAAACGGTCACGATCATCCACATCCTGCATCGGCGGATGAATATCGGCGCTCATCTCTGACGCTGTCCTGGGACGCGCCCCACTCGCACTTTTCCTTGCGCCTCACGATAATCTCGCTAAAAGTTCCGCGATACAGGTTTGCGGGCCTTTCCCGTGGCTCGCGTTGAAACGGAACTCACCATGGCATCACATAAAGACGTGAAGAAAGTCGTTCTCGCCTATTCTGGCGGTCTCGACACCTCGATTATCCTGAAGTGGCTGCAGACGGAGCTGGGCGCCGAAGTCGTCACCTTCACCGCCGATCTCGGACAGGGCGAAGAGCTGGAGCCGGCGCGTAAGAAGGCCGAGATGCTCGGCATCAAGGAAATTTATATCGAGGATGTGCGCGAAGAATTCGTGCGCGATTTCGTCTTCCCGATGTTCCGCGCCAATGCCGTCTACGAAGGCGTCTACCTGCTCGGCACGTCGATCGCCCGCCCGCTGATCTCCAAGCATCTCATCGATATCGCCAGGAAGACCGGCGCCGATGCCATCGCGCATGGCGCGACCGGCAAGGGCAACGACCAGGTTCGTTTCGAGCTTTCGGCCTACGCGCTGAACCCGGACATCAAGATCATCGCTCCCTGGCGCGACTGGTCG
Source organism: Rhizobium sp. UFLA01-1127 (assembly GCF_059803845.1). Taxonomy (NCBI): domain Bacteria; kingdom Pseudomonadati; phylum Pseudomonadota; class Alphaproteobacteria; order Hyphomicrobiales; family Rhizobiaceae; genus Rhizobium; species Rhizobium sp. UFLA01-1127. Next base: position 724 of record NZ_JAUQTZ010000098.1, read on the forward strand.
TTCAAGAGCCGCACCGACCTGCTCGAATTTGCCGAGAAGCACCAGATCCCGGTTGCCAAGGACAAGAAGGGCGAAGCGCCGTTCTCCGTCGACGCCAACCTGCTGCACTCCTCGTCCGAGGGCAAGGTTCTGGAAGATCCGTCGCAGGAAGCGCCCGAGTATGTGCACATGCGCACGATCTCGCCGGAAGCTGCTCCCGACAAGGCCACCATCATCAAGGTCGGCTTCGAAAAGGGCGATGCCGTTTCGATCGATGGCCAGCGCATGAGCCCGGCGACGCTGCTTGCGAAGCTGAACGAGTATGGACGCGACAACGGCATCGGCCGTCTCGATCTTGTCGAGAACCGCTTCGTGGGTATGAAGTCGCGCGGCGTCTACGAGACCCCCGGCGGCACGATCCTGCTCGCAGCGCACCGCGCCATCGAATCCATCACGCTCGACCGTGGTGCCGCGCACCTCAAGGACGAGCTGATGCCGCGCTATGCCGAGCTGATCTATTACGGCTTCTGGTTCTCGCCGGAACGCGAAATGCTGCAGGCTCTCATCGACAAGAGCCAGGAGCATGTCGAAGGCGAAGTGACGCTGAAGCTCTATAAGGGCAATGTCATGGTCACCGGCCGCGAAAGCCCGAAGTCGCTCTATTCCGACAAGCTCGTCACCTTCGAGGACGACAAGGGCGCCTACGACCAGAAGGATGCGGCAGGCTTCATCAAGCTCAATGCCCTGCGCCTGCGCACGCTCGCCAAGCGCAACCTCTCGAAATAACGGATATCCGGATACGAAAAGGCCCGCTTCCGGTCATCGGAGGCGGGCCTTGCATTTTGTGGAAGTGCCGGCCTGGAATTATTCCACCGGCCTCAATTCACGTTCGACTTCCGCAGGCACCTCGGCCTTTTGCAGATTGCTGCGGAACGAGCAGAGCGCATCGTGCAACTGCATCTGCAGCTCCTTGTCGAAACCCTGCGTCGCGTTGCGTTCGACTTCGCAGACTTCCCTGTCGATCTGCCGAAGCTTCGCGTCGGCAGCTTCCGAGAGCACGATCCGCTTGGCGCGGCGGTCGAGCGGATCGGGCTGGCGTTCGATCAGGCCGCGTGCCTGCAACTTGTCCAGAAAGGCGCTAACGGTCATCGGCTCCAACCCCATCCTGGAGGCGATGTCGAGCTGGCGGCTGCCGTTGATGGCGGCAACCTGCATCAGCGTGCGCGCTTCACCCGCCGTCAACCCGAGCCCGGCGACAAGAATGCGTCGCTCGAAGGCAGTCCTGATCAGTCGGGCGCAGTCGCTTACAAGGAAAGCGAGCGAGTCCGTATTAATCCTGCTGTTCATCAGCGTTTCCCTACCTACGCTCTTCAATTTTGAGGCCCCACCATGTTCTTATTGATTCCGCCCCGCGAACACAATGACTTCTTCAGTTTCAAAACGAACACCCGCTTGACCGATTTCGGCGGATTGCTACTCTCGCGCGATCACCAGCGGGACGACTCATCATGACACAATCACTCGTTGCCGGCGCCTTTCTCGCCGCGCTTTTCTATGTGCTCATTCCGGGGCCTGCTTTCCTGGCTTTGCTCGGTATCGGTGCCGGGCAGGGGCGCAAGGCGGGGGCATTCTTCGTCAGCGGTCATCTGCTGGGCGATCTTGTCTGGTCAACGCTCGCCTTGGTCGCCATCGTCGGCGCCAAGACCATCGGCACCTTCGTCTTCGACCTGCTCGGATTGCTGTGCGGCTTCTATCTCGCCTGGATCGGCTGGAATGCCGTGACCGCCAAACCGAAAGGGGATGGCAAGTCGCTCGTCAACGTCGACCGTCCTTTCCGTCGCGGGCTGATCTTCGGGGTGACCAATCCGAAGGGATATCCCGTGGCGCTTGCGACATTCACGGCTCTCGTCGCGGGTTCGGCCGGTGCGCTGACCTTCAGCGCGCTGCCGTTGCTGCTGGCTGTTTCCTTCGCCGGTTTCATAACGGCCGACCTTATTCTGATCAGCGTCATCGGAGCGAGCGCGGTGCGGCGTTTCTATCGCGCGCATGAGCGCCTGATCGTGCGCTGTTCCGGCGTGCTCTTCATGGGGTTTGCGGCGCAGGCGCTCTGGCATGCGACGCCCGGCCTGTTCGGCTGGCGCAGGGCCTGACCAATTTGTTCGGCTCCCGCCATACCAATTCGGCGGGGGTGGCCTTATATCGTGCTTCGACCAGATGTCTGTCGAAAGGATGCCGTGCATGTCTTCCCTTACCGCCGTCAATCCCGCGCTCACCGAATGGACCGGACATCAGGGGCTGCCGCGTTTCGATGCGGTGAAGGATACGGATTTCGCTCCCGCCTTCGACGCGGCGCTTGCATCGCATGAGGCCGAGATCAATGCGATTGCCGGCAATGGCGAGGCACCAACCTTCGCCAACACGGTGACGGCGCTTGAGATCGCCGGCGACGAGCTGTCGCGTATTTCGGCGCTCTTCTGGAACAAGGCGGGTGCGCACACCAACGAGACCATCCAGGCGCTCGAGCGCGAGATTGCGCCGAAGATGGCGCGGCATTATTCGAAGATCGGCACAAATGCGGCACTCTTTGCCCGCCTCGACGCGCTCTGGGAGAGCCGGGATGCGCTTGGACTGACGCTGGAGGAAACCCGCGTGCTGGAGCGCCATTGGAAGGGCTTCGTCAAAGCGGGCGCCAAGCAGCCGAAGGCTGAACAGGAACGCCTGTCTGCCATCAACGAGAAGCTTGCCGGCCTTGGCGCGCAATTCGGCCAGAATGTATTGGCGGACGAAAAGAGCTGGGCGCTGCTGCTGTCGGAAGAGGCCGATCTCGCCGGACTTCCCGACTATCTGCGCGAGGCGATGGCGGCGGCTGCGCGCGAACGCGGCGACGAGGGCAAATATGCCGTCACCCTGTCGCGCTCGATCATCGAACCTTTCCTCACGTCTTCCGAACGGCGCGACCTGCGCGAGCAGGCTTTTAACGCCTGGGTGGCGCGTGGCGCCAATGGCGGCAAGACAGACAACCGTGAAATCATTCGCGAGACTCTGGCCTTGAGAGCGGAGAAGGCAAAGCTGCTCGGCTATGCCAATTTCGCCGGGCTCAAGCTCGACAACACCATGGCGAAGACACCGGAAGCGGTGAACGATCTTCTGATGACCGTGTGGACAAAAGCGGCTGCGCGCGCGGCAGAGGAAGAAAAGGATATTGCGGCGCTGATCGCCGAAGAGGGCCGCAATCACGAGGTCATGCCCTGGGACTGGCGGCACTATGCCGAAAAAATTCGGACGCGGAAGTTCGATTTCTCCGAAACGGAGCTGAAGCCTTATCTGCAGCTGGAAAAGATCATCGCCGCCTGTTTCGATGTCGCCGGCCGCCTGTTCGGCATCAAGGCTGTCGAGCAGAAGGGCGTTCCCGCCTATCATCCGGATGTGCGCGTCTTCGAAATCCGCGACCGCTCCGACAAGCTCGTCGCCCTCTTCCTCGGCGATTACTTCGCCCGCAGTTCGAAGCGTTCCGGCGCCTGGATGAGTTCGTTCCAGTCGCAGCACAAGCTGCCGCTGAAGAACGGCCATGTCGGCGAACTGCCGATCATCTACAATGTCTGCAACTTCGCCAAGCCGGCGGAAGGCCGACCGGCGCTGCTGTCGCTCGACGATGCGCGCACGCTGTTCCACGAGTTCGGCCATGCGCTGCACGGCATGCTTTCCAACGTCACCTATCCCTCGGTTTCCGGCACCGGCGTTTCCCGCGACTTTGTCGAATTGCCATCGCAGCTCTATGAACATTGGCTGACCGTCCCCGCCATCCTCAAGGAATATGCCATCCACTACGAGACCGGCGCCCCGATTCCGCAGGCGCTGCTCGACAAGGTTCTGGCGGCCCGTACCTTCAACGCCGGATTCAACACGGTCGAGTTCACCTCCTCGGCTCTCGTGGACATGGCCTTCCACACCCGCGGAGCCGTCGAGGATCCCATGGCGGTTCAGGGGGAGGTTCTTACCGAGATCGGCATGCCGAAATCCGTCGTTATGCGCCATGCGACACCGCACTTCCAGCATGTGTTTTCCGGCGACGGCTATTCGGCCGGCTACTATTCCTACATGTGGTCGGAAGTGCTCGATGCCGATGCCTTCGCTGCTTTCGAGGAAACCGGCGATGCCTTCAACCCCGACATGGCTGCGAAACTCAAAGGCAACATCTACTCCGTTGGCGGTTCGATCGATCCGGAAGATGCCTACAAGGCATTCCGCGGCAAGCTGCCGAGCCCGGATGCGATGCTGAAGAAGAAGGGCCTGGCGGCCTGATCTTTGCGTTCGGTACGCGGCAAAACTCAGTCGCCAAAGTAAACTTTGGCGACTGAACTGATCTTTCCCGCTCAATCAGGATTTACGCGAAAGCAAAGCTAACAGCTCAGCCAATTGGCCGGCTTGCGCATCGTCCAGCTTATCGCCCACATGGCGCTGAAGTGCCGAGGCATAGACTGCCCACATGCGGCTGCGCATGGCGCTTCCTGCTTCGGTGATAACGACCCAGCGGCCTCGGCCGTCCTCGAAGAATATTTCACGATGAACAAGACCGGCCTTTTCCATCCGGTCGAGTAGGCGGGACAGATTATGCTGGGCGAGAAGCGTGCGCTCCTCAATCTCGTAGGGCCGTAACTTTCCTTCCATGGCCTGCGCCAGCTCCCATAGCACGTCGTACCAGCCGAGTGGCGGCAGGCCAGCTGCCTTCAAATCATGCTCGATCGCCGCAAGGACGATCTGTTGAGTGCGCATGAGGCGCACCCATGCTCGCGTGACGGCGGGCGAGGGTGGCGAGGCCTGGGCATCTGAATAATGGGACATGAATGCAATTACATCTATATTGACCGCACTGGCAAGTCCGGATATAGATGCAATTACATCTATATCGACCGAAGACTTCCGGAGATGCGATCATGCCCGATACGAAATTGGTTCTCATCAGCCATCACCTCTGCCCCTACGTCCAGCGAGCCGCCATCACCCTTGCCGAAAAGGGCACGCCTTTTGAGATCCGTTATGTCGATCTGTCGGCGAAGCCAGATTGGTTTCTGGCCATTTCCCCGCTCGGTAAGGTGCCGCTCTTGATCGTGCGGCAGGATGATGGGGTGGAAACGGTTTTGTTCGAGAGCGCTGTGATCTGCGAATATCTCGAGGAAACCCAATCCGGACTACGGCTTCATCCGGCCGATCCGCTGGAGCGTGCCCGACATCGCGGCTGGATGGAATTCGGCTCTTCCATCCTTTCGGAGCTGTGGGGATTTGAGACCGCCAAAGATGCGGAAACCTATGAGGCAAAGCGGAAGGCGCTGGTCGATAAGTTCGCTCGCGTCGAGGCGGAGTTGAAAGATGGCCCCTTTTTCGCCGGAGGAGCATTCAGCCTGATCGATGCGGTCTTCGCGCCGATCTTCCGTTATTTTGACGTGTTCGATACCATCACACCGACCGGCGTTTTCGACAGGCTGCGGCGTGTCACGGCATGGCGCACGGAATTGGCTCCGCGGCAGAGCGTGCGAGACGCGGTGACGCACGACTATGCGGATCGCCTCAAGGTTTTCCTGGTGAACCATGACGCTTGGCTGTTGAAGCGCGCCGCCTGACGGACCGGCGACGTCCCGTAGAAGGCAGGCGCAGCCCTTGATGTTGGCGGCAGGGCAGAACGAGAGCCTTCACCGCGATTGCGAGGTTGATGCGTTCCCGAGGCACGAAACGCGGGCTAACCGCTGCTTTCTTGCCTCCCCCCTTTCGCAAGCGCGAAAAAAAGGGTATGAGCGCGCCAAATGCAATTGGCGTGTTTACTAGACACTGCGCCCCAGCCTCAGAGATTAAGACATATGGCACTTCGCAACATCGCGATCATCGCGCACGTTGACCATGGGAAAACCACCCTCGTCGACGAGCTCCTGAAGCAGTCCGGCTCCTTCCGCGAGAACCAGCGCGTTGCCGAACGCGTCATGGATTCCAACGATCTGGAAAAGGAACGCGGCATCACCATTCTCGCCAAGGCGACCTCGGTCGTCTGGAAAGACACCCGCATCAACATCGTCGATACCCCCGGCCACGCCGACTTCGGCGGCGAAGTCGAGCGCATTCTCTCGATGGTGGACGGCGCGATCGTTCTCGTCGATGCTGCCGAAGGCCCGATGCCGCAGACCAAGTTCGTCGTCGGCAAAGCGCTGAAAGTCGGCCTGCGCCCGATCGTTGCGATCAACAAGATCGACCGTCCGGATGCCCGCGCCGACGAAGTCATCAACGAAGTCTTCGATCTCTTCGCCAATCTCGACGCCACCGACGAGCAGCTCGACTTCCCAATCCTCTACGGTTCCGGCCGTAACGGCTGGATGAACTATTCGCCCGAAGGTCCGAAGGAAGAAGGCCTCGGCCCGCTTCTCGATCTCGTCGTCAAGCACGTTCCCGAGCCGACCGTCGGCGAAGGTCCGTTCCGCATGATCGGCACGATCCTGGAAGCCAACCCCTTCCTCGGCCGCATCATCACCGGCCGTATCCATTCCGGCTCGATCAAGCCGAACCAGGCCGTCAAGGTTCTGGGTGCCGACGGCAACCTCATCGAAACCGGCCGTATCTCCAAGATCCTCGCCTTCCGCGGCATCGAGCGCCAGCCGATCGAAGAAGCGCAGGCAGGCGACATCGTCGCCATCGCCGGCCTTTCCAAGGGCACGGTCGCCGATACTTTCTGCGATCCGCAGGTCACCGAGCCGCTGGTCGCCCAGCCGATCGACCCGCCGACCGTCACGATGTCCTTCATCGTCAACGACAGCCCCTATGCAGGCACCGAAGGCGACAAAGTCACCTCGCGCGTCATCCGCGACCGTCTCTTCAAGGAGGCCGAAGGCAACGTTGCGCTGAAGATCGAAGAAGCCGAAGGCAAGGATTCGTTCTACGTTTCCGGCCGTGGCGAATTGCAGCTCGCAGTTCTCATCGAAACCATGCGCCGCGAAGGCTTCGAGCTTGCCGTCTCGCGTCCGCGCGTCGTCATGCACAAGGACGAGAGCGGCCAGCTGCTCGAGCCGATCGAAGAAGTCGTCATCGACGTCGATGAAGAGCATTCCGGCATCGTCGTGCAGAAGATGTCCGAGCGCAAGGCAGAAATGTCCGAGCTGCGTCCTTCTGGCGGCAACCGCGTCCGCCTCGTCTTCCTGGCACCGACGCGTGGCCTCATCGGCTACCAGTCGGAACTTCTGACCGACACGCGCGGCACCGCCGTCATGAACCGCCTGTTCCATGACTACCAGCCGTACAAGGGCGAAATCGGCGGCCGTGTGAACGGCGTGCTGCTCGCCAACGAAGCCGGCGAAGCCGTGGCCTACGCCCTGTTCAACCTGGAAGACCGCGGCCCGATGATCATCGATGCCGGCGAGAAGGTCTATGCTGGCATGATCATCGGCATTCACTCGCGCGACAACGACCTCGAAGTCAACGTGCTGAAGGGCAAGAAGCTCACCAACATCCGCGCCGCCGGCAAGGACGAAGCCGTGAAGCTGACGCCGCCGATCCGCATGACGCTCGACCGTGCGCTGTCCTGGATCCAGGACGATGAGCTGGTGGAAGTAACCCCGAAGTCGATCCGCCTGCGCAAGATGTATCTCGATCCGAACGAGCGCAAGCGCTTCGAGAAGGCCCGTCTGGCCTGATAGCCGTATCGCTACGGACCATTCGACCCCGGCCATCGTGCCGGGGTTTTTATTTGTGCGTTCGGTTTTTGAGCCCTTGTCCTAAAGGTTAAAAAGTCGTTAATTTTTTTTGATCGTCCACGGATAAAGCCTGTGGGCAAAACTGCCATCTTTATGAATGAGGATGGTTAATTCGCGTTGGCGAGACCAGAGTAGACGTTATGAAGACGTTGTCGATCGATGTTCGGCGGGCAGAACCCCATGATGCCCGGGCCATTTCGGAGGTGCACCGCCAGTCGTGGCAGTACACCTATGCCGGCATCATTCCGCATCGCGCTCTCGGCCAGATGATCGAGCGCCGCGGCGAAGCCTGGTGGCGCAAGGCGACCAGCGGGCCGGCGACGCTTCTGGTTCTGGACGTTGCCGGCGAGGTTGCCGGTTACGCCACGCTCGGCCTCAATCGTGCCCGCGCGCTGCCGCAGGAAGGCGAGATTTACGAACTCTATCTGCGCCCGCAATATCAGGGACTGGGTCTCGGGCGCATGCTGTTCGGCGAGGCGCGGAGGCTCTTGAAGTCGCTCGGCTGCAAGGGACTGGTCGTCTGGTGCCTCGAGGAAAACGAGAATGCCTACCGCTTCTATCGAGGTCAGGGCGGCGCGGATTTCTGCGAGGGCATCGAAACCTTCGATCATAGGCAGCTGCGCAAGATCGGCTTCGTCTGGCCCTGAGCGGCACCTGGAGCGCCGCGCGTCATATGAGCGCAATGGGGCGCAGCAGCGCTTTAAATCCGCTGCATAATTCTGTCCTTAAATCGTTTCCGGTTTAAGGAATCATGCGGTAAATCCGCCTCTTTCCCGATGCGTTGTTGCGTTGCGGCATGAAACCTATTATTTGGCTGGCGGCAACCATCCTTATCTAGGGGACAAGCATGCGTATCGACGCGATTTCCATTGGCAAGAACCCGCCCGAAGACGTCAACGTCATCGTTGAAGTGCCGGTCGGCGGTCATCCGATCAAGTACGAGATGGACAAGGAGGCCGGCACGCTGGTCGTCGACCGTTTCCTCTACACGCCGATGACCTATCCGGGCAATTACGGCTTCGTTCCGCACACGCTCTCCGACGATGGCGACCCGATCGACGTTCTGATCGCGAATACCCGCCCGCTGGTGCCGGGCTGCGTCATCAATGTCCGCCCGATCGGCGTGCTGATGATGGAAGACAATTCCGGCAAGGACGAGAAGATCATCGCCGTTCCCGGGCCGAAGCTGACGATGCGCTACGACAAGGTCAAGGAATATACCGACCTGCCCGAGATCACGCTGAAGCAGATCGAGCACTTCTTCGAGCACTACAAGGATCTGGAGCCCGGCAAGTGGGTCAAGATTTTCGGCTGGAAGGGCTCCAAGGAAGCCGGCCAGCTCATTGTCGAAGCCATCGAACGGGCCAAGAATATCAAGGCCTAATCAGCCGCCTTCCGTTATGGCGCAAAGCCTTCTCACCAAATCCTCCGGCTCGCCCTCGATCCGGAGGATTTTTTTGCGCGCCGTGTCGCCGCTGACAAGGGCAAGCGTGGATTTGGGAATGCCGAGGCTCTTTGAAAGCAGGCCGATCAATGCCTTGTTGGCCTTGCCCTTCTCCGGCGCCACCGAAACGCGCGCTTTCAGATAGCAGTCGCCGTCGCTGCCGGTTTCGAGCCCATCGATCGCGTCACGCCCGCCATTGGGCGTGAGCCGCACGGAAAGCCTGACATGATCCGGAAAGGCCTGCCAGGGCTTGCTCACCGAAGGAACAAAGGAACGATCGAATTCCACATCAGCGAGCGGATGAAGAAGATGATCAAGAGCAGGATGACCGGCGAAATATCGATGCCGCCGAGATCCGGGAGGATGCGGCGGATCGGCCGCAGGGCCGGTTCGGTGACCGCATAAAGGAAGTGGCCGACGGAATTGACGAATTGATTGCTCGAATTGATGACGTTGAATGCATAAAGCCAGGAAAAAATGGCGCTGGCGATCAATATCCAGGTATAAAGATTCAAAGCCAGATCAATGGTTTGAAATAGGGCAAGCATGTCTGTCTCCAATTCGCGGTTGACAGACATGTAGACATTGGCGGCTGAACGGGCAAGTCCCATGCTCCGAAGCATGTTGAATCATGTTTAAGAGGCGGGTTTTGCGACTGCGCCGGCTGCCGTGTCGGGACGCGTCATTCCGCGTCGTTTCCCCAAGCGGGACCGGTTTGCCGCGGCTTTGCCAGATCGACGCCTGAATACGCCCGAGGGCGAGACACAGCTGCCTTGAGGAGTGCGAGATGACAAGGCTGCCGGACCGATACAGTTCGTTTTTGGTGCTTTGCAAGCATGAAACCGAGGGCGTCGACTATCGCATCCACATCGAAGATAGATCGTCGCATGTCGCCATCATCGCTCCCCATGGCGGCTTCATCGAGCCGGCCACATCCGAGATCGCGCTAGCGATTGCTGGTGAGACGTTTTCTCTCTATCGTTTCGAGGGACTCGACCCGCTAAGGCTTCATCACGAGCTGCACATCATCTCCGAAAATTTCGATGAACCGTTAGCAAACGGTCTGGTGGCCAATTCATTGATCGTCGCCGCTATTCATGGGCGGACAAATCGGGATGATCCGGAGACAAGCTGGATCGGCGGCCTTGATCTGCCGCTTCGCGACCGGATGGCAGAGGCGTTGCACTGTATCGGTTTTGCTGCCGCCATAAGAGCGAAAGGCGAGACCCTTTCGGGAGCCTCCGCCGGCAATATCTGCAATCGCGGCAAGCGGCAGGCCGGTATCCAGCTCGAAATCCCGAGAAGCATGCGGGATGCGCTTATGGCGGAGGCGGAAAAGCTGGGGCGCTATGCGGGAGCAGTTCGTGACGCCATTGCTGAATTCGATCTCGCGCTTTCGTAAAGGCGGTCCGGCTTGTTTCAGGCCGCCATCGCCTGCTTGCCCTCGAAGACGAGATCGAGGAATTCCGACAGCCAAGCCTTGAGTGCGGCGTCGAAGATCATGCGGCCTTCCAGATGCTCGCGGCCTTGCTGGGCATTCGGCATGCAGAAGCGATGTTCGCCATGCACGACCCAGCGCTGCATCATGGCGCGGGTAAGTTCGGCGTGGAACTGCAGACCCCAGGCATTGGCGCCGTAGCGATAGGCTTGGTTGGGATAGGTCTCGGCCGTCGCCAGCAGATCCGCACCGTGCGGCAATTCGAAACCCTCGCGGTGGAAATGATAGACCATCTGCGGCCAGCGCATCAGCAGCCGGCCCTTTTCCGTCGGCTGCAGCTCATACCAGCCGATCTCGGTCTTGCCGTCGTCGCGCGCCTTGACCTTGGCGCCGAGATGGCGGGCGAGCAGCTGCGCACCAAGGCAGATGCCGAGATAGGGCCGGTTTTCCTTTAGCGGAACCTTCAGCCATTCGGTCTCCGTCCTGACGAATTCGTCCGGATCATTGGCGCTCATCGGGCCGCCGAAGACGACCGCGCCGGCATGTGCCTCGAGCGTCGAAGGCAGGCGGTCGCCAAGCACCGGGCGGCGAATGTCGAGATCGAAGCCTTTATCCAGCAGCATCTGGCCCACACGACCCGGGCTGGAGCGCTCCTGGTGGAGCACGACCAAAATGGGTCTGCCTGCGCCTTTCGCTGCTTCAATCATCATTGCCGGTCTCCAGCCTGGAGCCCGGTACGCGGGCGGCGGCTTCCTGACGCTTCATGATGCGCTCGCGATCGGAAATGCCCATGAGGTCGGCGATGCGCCAGATGGCATGGTCCTCCATCTCGCTGCGCTCGCCATCGGCATAGACGATATCCCAGAGAATACCGAGCAGTTCGAGCCGCTGGGCGCCGTCGAGATGACGCTTCAGATCCGAGGTGAAGCGATAGTAGTCGACCGCTTCGCTTTCAGCCACTTCGCCGGCAGCGATCAGCGCGTCGAGCTTGCGGCCATCGAGGCCGTACTGCTCCTTCAGCAGCTTGCGCAGACGCTTTTTCTCGCTGTTTTCGATCTTGCCATCCGCTTCCATGACTTGAATGCAGAGTGCAGCCACCGCCACGCGCGGGTCGTCGGGCGCAAAGCCGGATCTGGAGTGGTCCTGGGTCAGGTTATGAAGGAATTCCTGAAAGCGCTCGAACATCCGTATCCATTCTCAAAAACAAGTCGAACAAGGTTCTTGGGGCACCATGCTCCATCTTCTTATTTTCATGCAATTCCGAACGGAAAACCGCTACGCACTTTTCCTGGAAATGCTTTAGAACAACTTGAGCCGTGTCTTGGGTTCCGGTTCAAGTTTGCGGTCCTTCACGCCCGGATCGTCCGGCGCGCCGCCGAAGAAGGGCCGGGGGTCCGGCTCCTGCTGCGCCGGCTTTGGCGCTGCTTCGGATGCGCTTTGCGCGGACTTTGCCGTCGCGGGTTCCAGTTCCATGACATAAGCATCACGCGCCGGCGATGCAACTTTCGGTGAACTCGGCGTCTCTGCCGCGGTTGCGGAGGCGGTCTCCCGCATCGGCGGGAGCGACTTCAGCGCCGCATCGACCGATGCGGTGGAACCCTCTTCGACCGGGCCTTCGATCTGGCCGAAGGGAGCCTTCCATTCGAAAGCGTCGAGACGGCCCGTGACCGGCGACAGCGGCAGCCATTTTTCCGATATGAAACCATCGGCGACCCAGGCCGGATCGCGCGGGGCGCGCAAGGCCTGCGCCATCCAGTGACGGACGCGGCCCTGATCGCCGGTTTCTGCCTCCTCGATATCGGCGAGAAGCAGGAAAGCGCCTTCGCGCGCATCGATCCGAGCGGCGGCCTCGGCCTTGGCGCGGGCCTTGGCGAAATCGCCGGCATCCATCGCGGCCTTTGCCGTCAGCAGCAGCGCTTCGACATTGTTCGGGCGGATGGCTTCCAGCCGTTCGGCCCGCTTCAGGCGGTCGGTGACGGAATCGCCGCTGCGGGCACGGACATAGGCCTTGCCGATCTCGGGATTCGGATGCGCCTTCCAGACCTGTTCGAGCATGGAGGCGGCCTTGCGCACCTTGTCTTCGCGGAACAGGGCCTTGGCCGCGATCAATGCCGCGGGCACGAAATCGGCAACGAGCTTCAAGGCTGCCAATGCGTCGTCGCGGGCGCCGGCTGGATCGCTCTCGAGCCTGTCGGTGGCGCGTGCCGTCAAAAGTACGGCGCGCTGGCGGCTGGCGGTCTCCTTGTCGATGACATGAGCGGCCTTCTGCTGGTCGAGAAGCTTGATGGCGTCATCCCAGCGACGGGCCTGGCTGCGATATTCCAGCGTCGCCTGCGCCGCCCAGGGCAGATAGGGAGCCTGGTCGGCAGCCTTTTCGGCATATTGCCGTGCAGCCTCGTGTGCGCCGAGGCGCTTGGCTTCGAGATAGAGGCCGCGCAGTCCGAGTTCGCGCGTTTCGGGATCATTGGCCATCAGCTCGAATTTCTGGCGAGCCTCGTCATGCTTGCCTTCGATCAAGGCGGCCTGGGCTTCTAGCAGATTGATGAGCGGCTCCTGATCGGCGCGGATGAGGCCGCGGGTACGGGCCGCCATCTTGCGGGCGAGCAGCGCATTGCCGGCACCGGCGGCGATGAGGCCCGTCGACAGCGCCTGATAGCCGCGGTCACGCTTGCGGGCACGGAAATAGCGGGTGACGGAGTGCGGCGAGGTCCATACCAGCCGCACGAACCACCAGAGGATCATGACCGCGGCGACGAGCGCGATGAGGATCGCGGCGGCGACGATGAGCTTCGTCTGATAAAGCTGGCCGCTCCATACGAGCGAGAGATCGCCGGGGCGGTCGGCCAGCCAGGAAAAGCCATAGCCGAGAGCCAGGACGAGAATGGCGAAGATAAGCAGTCTGATCATTCCCGCGCTCCGTCATTAGAGCCGGATGATTTTAGATCGAAACGATCTAAAATATGAATCCGCTCTAAAATCAAATAGGTAGAGCATGATGTCGTCCGAAAACCGCTCCCACTTTTCGGCATCATGCTCTAGTTCTGCTTCCCGGTATTGGCGATCGCCTTCGATAGGGCGTCGCTTACCAGATCCTCGACGCGGATTCGGGCCTCGAGCGATTGCTTGAAGGCGGCCGACGCCGATTTGGCTGCGTCGGGCAGGCTGTTCCATTCCGTCAGCGCGCCCGGCAGGTCGCCATTCTTCACCTTGTCCTCGAAGCGGGCGGCGATGGCATCGAGGCTGTCGCCGGGGACATTGCCGACCGGGCGGACCTGCACCAGCGACTTGGCGCCCGACATCAGGCGGCTGCTCCAGCTTTGGTTGGGATCGTCGGCCTGTGCGGTTGCGGCGATTGCCGTTGCCACGTCGGAAACCTGGCGGATCAGATCGGCCCGGGAGGGAACGCCGGTCTGGGCGAAGTTCCTGAGATCGGCAACGGCCGGATCGTCCGGCGCTACATTGGCAAATGTGTCGAGCTCAGGCCGGAAAGGGCCGCCCCGGTCGATGGCCGCCTTCAGCGCGGCAGCGGCTATGGCCCGGGCAACGGCGCTCTCCTGGCTCGGCCCGCTCAGCTTCTTTTCGGCGTCGTCGAGACGCTTGCTGACTTCGGCGTCGGAAGTCGCCTGGCTCCGGGTTGCCTTGCCGAGATCCGCCTTCAGCTGTTCGACTTCACCGGTCAGCGAAGCGATCCTCTGGTCGGAAGCAGGATTTGCAGCTCCGCCCGATCCACCTGCCGAGGCGCCGTTCGCCGCACTCGTCTCGAGCGCCGCCACCCGGGCTGCAAGTGTCTCGTCGGGCTTTGCCGCTGGTGCGGTGGCGAGATTGGCCACGCTCTGCTTGAGGCCATCGATCTCCGCATTCAGTGCTGCGATATCGGCGGAACTGTTCCTGGCGGCCCGCCCGCCAGGCAGAAAGCCGGCATATTGCAAGGCGCCGGCGCCGACGAGCGCGATCAGACCACCGACGATGCCGGCTGCGATAAGGCCGGACGTCGAACCTCCGCTGAACGCCGGCTGCGGTGAAGGCTCGGTATGGGAAGGCGGGGGATCGGCCTGCTGCGCCGCCGTTTGCGGCTCTTCCAGGGTTTCGCGGGCGGGCGGCTCCTGAGATTCCTCGCGAAGCGGTTCCCTGTCCGTTTCAAAGCCCGTTTCGAGCGGCTTTTTCATGTCGTCGGCTCGAGAACCGCCAAGCTCACCGCGGCCGGGCCTGGTCATATCTTCAGGGGCTGCGTCCTGCGCAGTTTTTTCGGCTTCCAAGTCGAGCGTGACCGGTTCATCGTTGGGCTTCGAATGGTTAGGCGGTATTCGCGATACCATGAGGTCCTCTTTTCATGCGCTGCAGCGAAGTTAGACAGACAAGATGAATATGGAAAGACCTTAGATCAAAATTGCGGCGCTACGCATGGATCAGAAGCGCCAGAAGCCGGTCTTCGTTCGGCATGTCGGCGATATCGACCTGCAAACGCATCGGGGGGGGAACCGCTTCCGCAACGGCCTGGCTCAAACAGAGGAACCGCGTTTCGGCAAAATCGTCCGGGTTGTGCTGGACGAAGGGCAGGCTGAAAAAGCGTTTGGCCGTCTCATGAGAATAAAACAGCACGGCATCCGCATGGGCGTCGGCGAAAAGCCGGCGAAGAACGGCGTCATCCGGGACGATATTCCGCATGCGGTAGCACTCGACCACGCGGAACGGCAGATGCAGTTCCGTCAATCCGGCTTCAAAGCCGGCAGCGCGGGGAAAGCCGGCGAGATAGAGGAGGGGCTCATCGTTCAGCCCGGCAGGTTGACTGGAAATCAGGGCGGCAAGCTCGGTGCCGCCGCCTTCGGACATGGCGATATTGCCAAACCCGAGGCCCGCTGCCGCCTTGGCCGTTGCCTTCCCCACCGCAAAGAGCGGCCGGGCAAGATGGGGCTTGAGATCGGGGCCTAGCGGTGCAAGCGCGCGGATTGCCTCGGCGCTGGTGATGGCAATGGCGCCCTGCGTTTCCTGCAGTGCCCGTCCTGCTTCCTTGACATGGTGGATGGGTTCGGCCAGCGGCAGCGGCAGCGGCTCGTGTCCCATCTGCGCCAGCCGCCGCACGGTGCGTTCACCCGAATGCCGAGGGCGGGTGACGACGACGCGCATCCCGTGTCAGGTCCAGTCTTCGAAAAAGGTGCTGCCGGCCTCGGCGCGGATTGCCTGACCGGCGTTGATCCCCAACGCCTCGGCATCGCGCCGGTGGCCCTCGATGGTGGTCGTGTGCGTCTGCTTGCCGTCGGGAGTGAGAATCATGCCGAAGAAGCGCAGATGATCGCCCTCACAAACTGCGTAGCCGGCTATCGGTGTGCGGCAGGAGCCGTCGAGCGCCGCCAGGAAAGCGCGTTCGCAGGAAACGGCATCGAAGGTCGCCGCGTCATTCACGGCGGCGAGCAGATCGTTCAGCCTCTTATCGTCGATGCGGCTTTCGATCGTTATCGCGCCTTGTGCGGGTGCGGGCGGAAATTCGTCCGGGTCGAGGATATCGGTGATGACCTCGACCATGCCGAGCCGCTTGAGGCCGGCGAGGGCCAGCATGGTCGCGTCGGCCTGTCCTTCTTCCAGCTTGCGCAGGCGCGTCTGAACCGAGCCGCGAAACGTGATGACATTGATATCGGGGCGCAGACGGCGGATCAGCGCCTGGCGACGGAGCGAGGCCGATCCGACGGTGGCAGCATGCGGCAGCTCGATCAGTTTCGGCGCGGTGCGGCCGATGACGGAATCGCGAATATCCTCGCGCGGCAAATAGGCGGTCAATGCCAGGCCGTTCGGCAGCTTCGTGGCCATGTCCTTGGCGGAGTGCACGGCGAAGTCGAGTTCGCCCGACGTCAGCTTCTGTTCCAGCTCTTCGGTGAACAGGCCCTTGCCCCCGATCGCCGCCAGCGAACGGTCGGTGATGCGGTCGCCCTTGGTGGTGAGCACGACGATCTCGAACATCTCCTCCGGAAGGCCGTGCGCAGCCATCAGGCGGTCGCGTGCCTCGTGCGCCTGGGCGAGCGCCAGCGGGCTGCCGCGCGTGCCGATCCGGAAAGGTTTTGTTTGCATCCGCTTTGATCCGTTGTTACCGACAATTCCCGTAACCATATTTCCGCTTTACCGCAATCGACCTGTAGGCAACGAACTTTCTCCATGGCATCCGTTCTTCGTATTCTCGGCATCGAAACAAGCTGCGACGAAACCGCCGCGGCCATTGTCGAGCGCCGGGATGACGGCATGCCCACGGTCTGCTCCGATGTCGTCCTTAGCCAGTTGGACGAGCATAGCGCCTATGGCGGCGTGGTGCCGGAAATCGCTGCACGGGCGCATGTCGAAGCGCTGGATACGCTGATCGACGAAGCATTGAAACGTGCCAATGTGTCGCTCTCTGACGTCGATGCCATTGCCGCCACCTCCGGCCCCGGCCTCATCGGCGGTCTGCTCGTCGGGCTGATGACCGGCAAGGCGATCTCGCGGGCGACAGGCAAGCCATTATACGCCATCAACCATCTGGAGGGCCATGCCCTGACGGCGCGGCTGACGGACGGACTTGCCTTTCCCTACCTCATGCTCCTCGTTTCCGGCGGCCACACCCAGTTGATCCTGGTGCGCGGCGTCGGGGAATATGAGCGCTGGGGCACGACCATCGACGATGCGCTGGGCGAAGCCTTCGACAAAACGGCGAAACTCCTCGGATTGCCCTATCCCGGCGGTCCGGCTGTTGAGGCGGCGGCGAAAAACGGCAATCCGGACCGCTTCGATCTGCCGCGACCGCTGGTTGGCGAGACGCGCCTCGATTTTTCCTTTTCCGGCCTGAAGACGGCGGTACGGCAGGCGGCGACGGCCATTGCGCCTGTCACCGAGCAGGATATTGCCGATATCTGCGCCTCCTTCCAGAAGGCGATCTCGCGCACGCTGAAGGACCGGATCGGCCGCGGCCTGCAGCGCTTCAAGACGGAATTTCCAAAGATTGAGGAAAAGCCGTCTCTCGTGGTGGCAGGCGGCGTTGCCGCCAATCTCGAGCTGCGCCGCACGCTACAGGAGCTTTGCGACGTCAATGGCTTCCGCTTCATCGCGCCGCCATTGAGATTGTGTACTGATAACGCCGTCATGATCGCCTGGGCGGGACTGGAGCGCATGGCGACGGGGGCGGTGCCTGACGATCTCGATGTGCAGCCGCGCTCGCGCTGGCCGCTGGATCAGAAGGCGGAGACCCTGCTCGGTCACGGCAAACGAGGAGCGAAGGCATGAGCGGCAAAGAGCGGATTGCAGTCATCGGCGCCGGCGCTTTCGGCACGGCGCTTGCCGCCGTCATCGCGCTGACCGGCCGCAGCGAGGTGACGCTCGTCGGCCGCAATGCAAGGCTGATGGCGGATCTCGCCGCCGATCGCATGCATGATGCCGTGTTGCCCGGGATCGAGCTGCCTGATTCGCTGCAGTTTTCGGCCGGGCCGGATGCCGTTTCCGATGCCGGCATCGTCCTTTTTGCCATGCCTTCGCAGGCGCAGGCCGATGCTGCCCGCCATTATGGGCCTTATCTCGCCAAGGATGCCGTCGTCGTCACCTGCGCGAAGGGGATCGACAAGGTCTCAGGCGATCTCCTGACCGATATGCTGGAGCGCGAGCTGCCGCAGCATGCCATCGCCGTGCTTTCCGGGCCTGGCTTTGCCGCCGACATCGCCAAGGGATTGCCGACCGCCATGGCGATCGCCGCAGCCGACATGGCGGTCGCCGAAAGGCTCGCCCAGGCGATTTCCGGTCCCACTTTCCGCCTCTATGCTTCGGATGACCGCATCGGCGTGCAACTCGGCGGTGCCTTGAAGAATGTCCTCGCGATCGCCTGCGGCATCGTCGAGGGCCGCGGTATCGGCGATTCCGCGCGGGCGGCGCTGATCAGCCGCGGCCTTGCCGAAATGTCGCGCTTCGTCGCGGCCAAGGGCGGCAAGGCTGAAACGGTACGCGGGCTTTCAGGACTTGGCGATCTCGTGCTGACGGCCACCAGCCATCAGTCCCGCAACCTGCGATTCGGCATAGCCCTTGGCAAGGGAGAAACGGTTGATCCGACGCACGGCACGCTGGTCGAAGGCGCCTATGCGGCCTCTATCGCTGCGCGGCTGGCTCGCGAAATCGGCGTCGATATGCCGATCACCGAGGCGGTTTCCGCCATCATCGACGGCACGCTCGACATAACGGCCGCCATCGGACAATTGATGACGCGGCCGATCACCACGGAATAGCTTGAATAGCGTTGCCGCTCTGGATATATTACTGGATATATAGGAGGCCATGATGAGCAGCTCGCAAAAGCGCGCAGTCCAGAACTACCGCTCTCGCCTCGGCGAGCGCGGTCTGAAGCGATTCGAGGTGCTGGGGCTGGATGAGGATAAGGCTCTCATCAGAGAAATGGCGCGGCGGTTGGCTGAAGGCGGGGCGGAGTCGGCGCATATTCGCGATGTTCTGACGAAGACCGTTGCAGGAGAGTCGCCGAAGAAGGGCGGGGTTTATGCCTGGCTGCGCAGCTCACCGCTTGTCGGAGCGGACCTCGATCTTGAAAGGGTGAAGGGCAAAGTGCGCGAGATTGATCTTTGACACGCTATTTGCTCGATACGAACATTATCAGCAATACAATCAGACCTGAGCCGTCGCCCCATCTTGCACGTTGGTTGGAGGACCAGGTGGATGACGATCTTTTTATAGCAGCGTCCACGATTGCCGAAATTCGGCGCGGCATCCTGATCATGCCGGCGGGACGCAAACGCGATGACCTTGAAGCATGGTTTCTCGGCAGGCAGGGACCATTGGCATATTTTGCCGGACGCATTCTTTCCTTCGACGAAAATGCTGCCTTGATTTGGGCACAGCTCATGGCCGATGGCAGGGTTGCGGGCAGACAACGCGACCCTATGGACATGTTGATTGCTTCGGTTGCCATTGCGAACGAGTGCGTTATCGCCACGCATAATGAAGCGGATTTCTGGGGTCTCGATATCATCAATCCTCTTCGTGCAGAAATGTGATGACCTCTCGTGATCGAAGCTTTATTCGTCCCTACCATCATTTCCGATTTACCTAGGAGCCCAATCATGCTGTTCGCCTTTGTCTGCAAGGACAAGCCCGGTCATCTGAATGTTCGCATGGAGACGCGCCCGGCGCATCTGGAGCATCTGAACAAGCTCAATGCCGAAGGGACGCTGAAGATGGCGGGTCCGTTTCTCGACGCAGACGGCAAGCCGAACGGCAGTCTCGTCGTCGTCAATGCCGAGAGCGTCGAGGCGGCCAAGGCGATTGCCGATGCGGATCCATATGCGAAGGCCGGCCTGTTCGAGAACGTCGAGGTCAAGCCGTTCAACTGGGTCTTCAACAATCCCGAGGCATGAGCAATGGCACACTGGCTTTACAAATCCGAGCCGTCCTCCTGGTCCTGGCAGCAGCAGAAGGATGCCGGGGAAAAGGGAACCGAGTGGACCGGCGTGCGCAACTATCTTGCCCGCAACAACATGCGGGCCATGCAAATCGGCGACAAGGGTTTCTTCTATCACTCCAATGACGGGCTCGAGGTCGTCGGCATCGTCGAGGTCTGTGCGCTCGCACATCCGGATTCGACCGCCAAGGACGATCCGCGCTGGGAATGCGTCGATATCCGCGCCGTCCGCGACGTGCCGAAGCCGGTGACCCTAAAGGATATCAAGGCCAACCCGAAGCTTTCACAGATGGCGCTCGTCACCTCCATGCGGCTTTCGGTGCAGCCGGTGACGGATGGCGAATGGCTCGAAGTCTGCCGCATGGGCGGCCTGGACAATCCGCCGGTCTGATCTCGCTGAAGGACCTCGTGAAAACCGATCCCGAAAGCTTCATCCTTGCCAATACCAGCCTCATGGCGCCGCCGCATGTGCCGGAAATCCGGCTGCGTCTTGCGGGCGAGGCGCATGAGCTGTGGCTGAAAACGGAAGAGGAGCTTGAGGAAATCGGCCTGCCGCCACCCTTCTGGGCCTTTGCCTGGGCGGGCGGCCAGGGCCTGGCCCGCCACGTCCTTGATCATCCGGAGATCGTTGCCGGCAGAAATGTGCTGGATTTTGCCAGCGGTTCCGGGCTTGTCGCTATTGCGGCCAAGCGGGCGGGTGCCGCCCATGTGCTTGCCGTCGATATCGATCCCTGGGCGGGTACGGCGATTCGGCTCAATGCTCTCGAAAATGGTGTGGCCCTGGATTTCTCCGGGGAGGATATTATCGGACAGGCCGTGGATGCGGACGTCATTCTTGCCGGCGATGTTTTCTACGATCGCGATTTTGCTGCGAGCCTTGTTCCATGGCTGCGACAGTTGGCGGGCGAGGGGAAGGCCGTGCTGGTCGGCGATCCAGGTAGGGCCTATCTTCCCAAGGAGCGTCTCGAGGCGCAGACAACCTATCAGGTGCCGGTGACGCGGGCGCTGGAAGACAGCGAAGTCAAGAAGACCACAGTCTGGCGGTTTCTCGCCGGTTGAGAATCGTCAGTGGCGGATGACGCAGACACCTGCTTCGTACGAACAGGGATTGGCGGCATAACGGACGTCGATGACCTTCGCTCGTGGTCTCGGCAGCGTCGCGGCAGGGCGGGCATAAGGATCGTAGCCGCCATAGCCGATAACATAGGTGCCGCGATCGGCCCGATAGACATCGGCCGAACCGGCATAGGTGCCGGCGCTTGCGGCGTCGCGCCGCTCCATGAACACGATCCTTGCCGGCTGCTGCTGTCTGGTGCCTTGCGGTTCGGAAAGCTGGTGCAGCCGCACGAGGCCGGAGTGATCGCGGTGGTGCCAATGGCGATAGTCGCCCGCCGATGCCGGCGTGAAGGAAAGAGCTGCGGCTGCTGCCAGAACGAGCGCCGCTGCCTTCAAAAGATGCAGTCTCATGATTCGTCCCCGCTTCGGTCGGTTAATGAAATCTTAACGACAGATTGCCCCAAGACCGGTGCGAAGTCCACGTCAGGGTTGATGAAATGGTAAATGGCCCGGAATGGGAAGTCCGTTGCTGCTTGCTCGCTAAAGTGCAGAGGGGTCCGAATCGATTAAATTCGATGCAGGCGTCAATTGTGCTTGTCGATAGGCATTTCGGCGATTAATGGTCGCAATGATGCAACGCACACTGCATTTTCCCTGCGCGCGCGTTGCCCCGGATATCGGGTTTCAAGCGTATCGTAACGCCGCGAGGTTCTGATGGCGAACGTCACACAAAACCGGCCTTTGTCGCCGCATCTGCAAATCTACAAACCCATCCCCACCATGGTCATGTCGATCGTCCACCGCATTACGGGTGGCGCGCTCTACTTCGGCACGGTGCTGGTTGCCTGGTGGCTGATCGCCGCGGCGACCGGTCAGGGCTATTTCGATCTGGTCAACTGGATATTGGGCTCGATCATCGGCCGCATCATCCTGCTCGGCTACACCTGGGCGCTGCTGCACCATATGATCGGCGGCCTGCGCCACTTCGTCTGGGATCTCGGGTATGGTTTCGATCCCGCCGTCTCGACCAAAATGGCCAAGGCCACGCTCATCGCCTCGATCTGTCTGACCGCGCTGGTCTGGATCGTGGGCATCGTCATCCGGCTGGGTTGATCGGCGTGATCGCTTCCGGAAGCGTTTGGATGCATTTCGGGATCATGCTTTAAAGGATATTTCTCATGGATATGCGCACTCCTCTGGGCAAAGTCCGCGGTCTCGGTTCCGCCAAGGAAGGCACCGACCATTTCTGGCGCCAGCGCCTGACCGCCGTTGCCAATGTTCCGCTCATTCTCTTCTTCGTTATCTTCCTGATGATCCATGCCGGCGCGCCCTACGCGGAAGTCGTGCACGCGATCTCGAACCCGATCGTCGCCGTCATCTTCGGTCTGATGGTGATCTCGGCTCTCATTCACATGAAGATCGGCATGCAGGTCATCATCGAGGATTATGTTCATGGCGAATTTGCCAAGATCGTCCTTCTCATGCTCAACACGTTCTTCGCGGTCGTCGTGGCGGGACTCTGTCTTTTCGCCATTCTGAAGATCGCGTTCGTAGGATAATCGCATCATGGCACCGAACTCCTCCGCTCAGAATGGGCCTGCTCAAAACGGCAAAGCCTACAAGTATGTCGATCATTCCTATGACGTGATCGTCGTCGGCGCCGGCGGCGCCGGTCTGCGCGCCACGCTCGGCATGGCCGAGCAGGGCTTCCGCACCGCCTGCATCACCAAGGTTTTCCCCACCCGTTCGCATACCGTTGCCGCTCAGGGCGGCATCGCCGCTTCATTGCGCAACATGACCCCGGACAGCTGGCAGTGGCATCTCTACGATAC
>NZ_JAUQTZ010000099.1:0-23613 GCF_059803845.1 Rhizobium sp. UFLA01-1127
GGATAAAAGGGCGCACATTGCGCTTCGGTCGGGCGGTTGTTTTTACTGGATATTTTTAGGATTTCCGCACCTTGCGCCGTTCGGCTGCAATGTGTGGCGCAGGCGCAAGCCTCTGTATCTCGACGAGATTTCGCACACTGCGAGGCCGCGCCATGTCAGATGAGCGCGAGTTCCGTATCCGGCCGGGCCGCATCCGATCCTCCGGCGCGCAGCGCGCCAAGCCGTTCATCGCGCAGGCGCTGGCCGCTGCGAAGAAGGCTGGCGGCGGCGTGTCACGCTCAGGCCGGATCGTACCCGGCAATCACTCTCGCTTCGGACACGGCCAGCGGGCCAGTATCCAGGCGAACCGCCTCATCACCTCGCGCTCGCGCGGCGCTGTCATCAAGGCACGCGTGGTCCGTCATTCCGTCCGTTCCGCACCGCTCGGCAAGCACCTCGACTATCTTCGACGAGAGGGCGTGACCCGTGACGGAGAGAAGGCCCGCCTGTTCGGGCCGGAGACCGAGAACGCGGACGCGGGCGCCTTTGCCGAACGCTGCCAGGACGACCGGCATCATTTCCGCTTCATCGTGTCGCCCGACGACGCCCCGGAGATGGCCGACCTCAAATCCTTCACCCGGGATCTCACAACGCAGATGGAAAAGGATCTCGGCACCCGGCTCGACTGGGTGGCGGTCGATCACTGGAATACGGAGCACCCGCACGTTCATCTGATCGTGCGCGGAGCGCGCGACGACGGCCAGGACCTCGTGATCTCCCGCGACTACATCAAGGAAGGCATGCGCGACCGGGCGCGCGATCTCATCACCCAGGAACTGGGGCCGCTCGCCGATCTCGACATTCGCCGCACGCTTGAGCGGCAGATCGAAACGGAACGCTGGACCCAGCTCGATCGCCAGCTTGTCCGGGACGGGCGCGACACCGGCGTCATCGACCTCGCGCCGCATGCAGGCGTGCAGCCTGACGAATTCCACACCCTGAAAGTTGGCCGGCTTCGCAAGCTGGAAGCCCTTGGCCTCGCCGAGCAGCGTGGTCCCGGCCAATGGGCGATCGACGAAAAGGCCGAAGCGACGCTGCGGGAATTGGGCGAACGCGGCGACATCATCAAGCGGATGCATCGCGCCCTTTCGGAACGCGGCATCGAGCGCGGCTCGACGAGCTATGTTCTCGCCGC
Source organism: Rhizobium sp. UFLA01-1127 (assembly GCF_059803845.1). NCBI lineage: Bacteria > Pseudomonadati > Pseudomonadota > Alphaproteobacteria > Hyphomicrobiales > Rhizobiaceae > Rhizobium > Rhizobium sp. UFLA01-1127. Next base: position 1,175 of record NZ_JAUQTZ010000099.1, read on the forward strand.
CGAAAGCCTCGATACGCCTATCATCGGCCGGCTGGTCGATCGCGGCCTCGATGACGAGCTGAACGGCACAGCCTATGCCGTGCTCGACGGCGTTGATGGCCGCACCCACCACATCAAGCTGCCCGATCTCGACGCGGCGGGCGACAGCGCGCCGGGCTCGATCGTCGAACTGCGCAAGTTCGACGACGCAAAGGGGGAGCGCCGCGTGGCGCTCGCCGTCCGTTCCGATCTTGATATCGACGCCCAGGTCACGGCGTCAGGAGCAACCTGGCTGGACCGACAGAACATTGCACGAGAGCCGGTTGCACTCTCCGATGGCGGCTTCGGCGCCGAGGTGCGCCAGGCCATGAATGACCGTGCCGGGCACTTGGTCGATCAAGGCTTCGCCGCCCGGCATGGCCAACGCATCAGCTTCAACGGCAACTTGATCGACACGCTGCGCAGGCAAGAGCTGGAAGCAGCCGGCGAGAAGCTCGCCGTCGAGACCGACAAGCCATTCAATCGGGCCGGCGCCGGCGAATATGTCGCTGGCACCTACCGCCAGCGCCTCACACTCGCCTCTGGCCGCTTCGCCATGATCGATGACGGTCTCGGCTTCCAGCTCGTTCCCTGGACCCCATCACTCGAAAAGCAGCTCGGCCGTCACGTCTCCGGGGTCGCCCGCGACGATGGCGGTATCGATTGGAGTTTCAGCCGCAAGCGGGGCCTCGGCCTCTGAGCCTTCGCAGAAAGAACCATGCCCATGTCCGCGACAAAAATTCTCTGGGGGCAGATCCTCGTCGTCCTGTCCATCGTCCTCATCTGTGTCTGGGGCGCTACCGAGTGGGTGGCGTGGCGTCTCGCGTTCCAGCCGGAACTCGGGGCGCCGTGGTTTCGGCTGTTCGGCTTCCCCTTCTACCTGCCGCCATCCTTCTTCTGGTGGTGGTATGGCTATGACGCCTACGCACCAACGATCTTCGTCGAGGGCGCCTACATCGCCGCCTCAGGAGGTTTTATCGCCGTGGCCGTTGCCATGGGCATGTCGGTGTGGCGCGCGCGCGAAGCGAAAAAGGTCGAGACCTATGGCTCCGCCCGCTGGGCCGAGACAGAGGAAGTGAAGGCGGCCGGTCTTCTCGGACCGGACGGAGTCCTGCTTGGCCGTTACGATCACGACTATCTGCGCCATGACGGGCCTGAGCATGTGCTGTGCTTTGCACCGACGCGCTCGGGCAAGGGCGTCGGCCTCGTCGTCCCCTCGCTGCTGACCTGGCCAGGCTCGGCCATCGTCCACGACATCAAGGGCGAGAACTGGCAGCTCACAGCCGGTTTTCGCGCGCAGCACGGCCGCGTGATGATGTTCGATCCGACCAACGCAAAATCGTCGGCCTACAATCCGCTGCTGGAAGTTCGCCGCGGCGAATGGGAAGTGCGCGATGTCCAGAACATTGCCGACATTCTGGTCGATCCCGAAGGCAGTCTCGAAAAGCGGAATCATTGGGAGAAGACCAGCCATGCCCTGCTGGTCGGCGCCATCCTGCATGTCCTCTATGCCGAGGCGGACAAGACGCTCGCCGGCGTCGCCGCCTTCCTCTCCGATCCAAAGCGGCCGATCGAATCGACGCTCAATGCGATGATGAAAACGGCGCATCTCGGAGACGCCGGCCCGCATCCGGTCATCGCCAGCGCCGCGCGGGAGTTGCTGAACAAATCCGATAACGAGCGCAGCGGCGTTCTCTCGACCGCCATGTCGTTCCTCGGCCTGTACCGCGATCCCGTCGTCGCCGAGGTGACGCGGCGCTGTGATTGGCGGATCACCGATATCGTGGGCGGGAAATATCCGACCACGCTCTATCTCGTCGTGCCGCCTTCCGACATCAACCGCACAAAACCCTTGATCCGGCTCATCCTCAATCAAGTCGGCCGCCGCCTGACTGAGGATCTCCAGGCCAAGGCGGATCGCCACCGGCTGCTCCTCATGCTCGACGAGTTTCCGGCATTGGGGCGTCTGGATTTCTTCGAGAGCGCCTTGGCCTTCATGGCGGGCTACGGGCTGAAGAGCTTCCTGATCGCGCAATCGCTGAACCAGATCGAAAAGGCATATGGGCCGAACAACTCAATCCTCGACAATTGCCACGTCCGAGTGAGCTTTGCGACCAACGACGAGCGCACCGCCAAGCGTGTGTCCGACGCTCTCGGCACGGCCACCGAAATGAAGGCGATGAAAAACTACGCCGGGCACAGGCTTAGCCCCTGGCTCGGCCATCTGATGGTTTCCCGGTCGGAAACCGCGCGGCCATTGCTTACCCCCGGCGAGATCATGCAACTTCCGCCCACCGACGAGATCGTCATGGTCGCGGGCACGCCGCCGATCCGGGCAAAGAAGGCTCGCTACTACGAGGATGCACGCTTCAAGGAACGCATCCTGCCGCCGCCTGCCCTTACAGCGCCAAAGCAGGCGCGGCCAGACGATTGGACCATTTTGCCGCTGCCGGCCCGACCCCAACTCTCGGAGGTGAAATCCGTGGTCGGGAGCCAGGATGATGACCCGACCGAATCCGAACGTCGCCACCAACCCGAACTCAACCGGGTCATGCCGGTCGAGAAAAAGCAGCCGATCGACAACGAATTCGAGATCGATGCCGACCGCGATGACGAGATGGAGGATGCAGCCGCCCGCAACACGCGAATGACCCAGATCGCACAGGGTGTCGCGCGGCAGGTCTCGCTTGATCCCGGCGACGGGATGGAGCTGTGACGGCCATGACGGATCACAAAACCAGTTCGCGCAGGAAGAAAGCGCAGATTTCCGTCTATCTCGATCCAGACGTCCTGGCGACGCTGGCCGACCACGCCGCGCGGAGAAATCAGCCGCAGTCCTTGATCGCCGAGGCCGCCATCGCTTCCTTTCTGTCACCGGATGCAGCCGAGCGTCAGGAAGCGGTGCTGGCAAAGCGCCTCGACCAGATCGACCGCCGAATGACCCGGCTCGAACGTGACGTCGGAATCGCTGTCGAGAGCCTGGCCGTCTTCATCAAGTTCTGGCTCGCGACTACGCCCGCGCTGCCCGAACCGGCCGCACAGGCGGCGCGGGCCAAGGCCGGCGAGCGCTACGATGCTTTCGTCACCGCACTCGGCCGCCGCCTCGCCAAAGGACCGAAGCTGAGGCAGGAAATTTCGGAGGACGTTGGCGAGTCTCCGGCAGCGCCTCGCGCAGGCGCGCAAGGCGAATATTGATCCGCCTCGTAAGTTCAAGAGAAAGCTGTCGCCGCCGTTCTCCTGTATTTGCACGCTACACTACTACGCCCCCATATACTTGTTGAACCGACCCAATTTCCGGCTCTTTTAATCATCCCCGTGCCGGGAAGTGTCTGTCTTCCCCGGCGGAACCGGGGATCAGATGGCTATTTCGCATCACAATTCGGAAGGTCTGGCGCGGGGCGCGCGGATGCTGCGCACCGCGCTCGGCCCCGCCATCGCGCGGTTCTTGGAAGATGCGTCCGTCATCGAGGTGATGCTGAATCCGGATGGGCGCATCTGGATCGACCGGCTTTCCGAAGGACTGTCCGACACGGGTGAACGGCTATCGCCGGCCGATGGCGAGCGCATCGTGCGTCTGGTGGCGCATCACGTCGGCGCCGAGGTTCATGTGGGCGCGCCGCGCGTCTCGGCCGAACTACCCGAGACGGGAGAACGGTTCGAGGGCCTGTTGCCGCCCGTGGTCGCCGCACCCGCCTTCGCCATCCGGAAGCCCGCCGTCGCGGTGTTCACGCTCGACGACTATGTCGCGGCGGGCATCATGTCCGTCGGACAGGCGGAGGCGTTGCGCCAAGGTGTCGCCACACGCGCCAATATCCTCGTGGCGGGCGGCACGTCCACCGGCAAGACGACGCTGACCAACGCGCTGCTGGCGGAGGTCGCGAAGACCGCCGATCGCGTCGTTATCATCGAAGACACACGCGAGCTGCAATGCGCCGCGCCGAACCTCGTCGCCATGCGGACGAAGGACGGGGTGGCGTCGCTCTCCGATCTCGTCCGCTCCTCGCTCCGCCTGCGCCCCGACCGAATCCCGATCGGAGAGGTGCGCGGAGCTGAGGCGCTCGATCTCTTGAAGGCTTGGGGCACCGGCCATCCGGGCGGCGTCGGTACGATCCACGCCGGCAGCGCCATTGGCGCGCTGCGTCGGATGGAACAGCTCATCCAGGAAGCCGTCGTCACCGTTCCCCGCGCGCTGATCGCCGAGACGATCGACCTCGTCGCAGTCCTCGCCGGTCGCGGCTCCGCGCGCCGGCTCGCCGAACTCGCCCGCGTCGAGGGCCTTGGCTCTCGCGGCGACTACCGCGTCACCCCCGTCACAACCCAGATCGAAGAAAAAGGAGCCTCCCAATGATCTCGCTTCCCCGTCGTTTGCATCGTCGTCTGACGATGAGCGCTTCCGTCGCCGTCATCAGCGTGATGATGGCGCCCGCGGCCTATGCCTCCGGTTCGTCCATGCCGTGGGAACAGCCGCTCCAACAGATTCTCCAGTCGATCGAAGGCCCCGTCGCCAAGATCATCGCCGTCATCATCATTATCACGACCGGCCTGACACTGGCGTTCGGCGATACGTCGGGCGGCTTTCGCCGACTGATCCAGATCGTCTTTGGTCTCTCGATCGCGTTCGCGGCGTCGAGCTTCTTCCTGTCGTTCTTCTCGTTCGGCGGCGGAGCGCTGGTCTGATGGCGGGCGTGGTCGATCAGGGGAGTGAAGTTCCCGGCTTTGCCGTGCCGGTCCACCGGGCGTTGACCGAGCCGATCCTGCTCGGCGGCGCCCCCCGGGCCATCGCCATCCTGAACGGAACGCTGGCGGGCGCCATTGGCCTTGGCCTGCGCCTGTGGCTGATCGGTCTCGCCATTTGGGCGATTGGTCATGCCGCCGCCGTATGGGCAGCCAAGCGCGATCCGCTCTTCGTCGATGTGGTGCGCCGCCATCTGCGCATCCCCGGACACCTATCGGTCTGAGGGGGAGCGTACCGATGATGAACCTCGCCGAATACCGTAACCGCAACAGTTGCCTCGCTGACTTCCTGCCCTGGGTGGCATTGGTCGGCCAAGGCGCTGTCCTCAACAAGGACGGGAGCCTCCAACGAACAGCGAGGTTCCGGGGTCCAGATCTGGATTCATCCGTCCCTGCAGAGCTGGTCGCCGTCGCCGGGCGTCTCAACAACGCCTTCCGCCGTCTCGGGTCCGGCTGGGCAATCTTCGTGGAGGCGCAGCGTCATGCCGCCGCCAGCTATCCGGCGAGCCGTTTTCCCGACACCGCCTCGGCACTCGTCGATGCCGAACGCAAGGCCGACTTTGAAGAGGCAGGCGCGCACTTCGAGTCCAGCTACTTTCTCACCATTTGCTATCTGCCGCCCGCCGAAGACGCGGCCCGCGCCGAGACCTGGCTATACGAGGGGCGCGAGCGTGCCGGCGTCGATCCACGCGAAATCCTGAGCGGTTTCGCCGATCGAACTGACCGTATCCTGCGGTTGATCGAAGCCTTCATGCCCGAATGCCACTGGCTCGATGACGCGGAGACGCTGAGCTACCTGCATGGCTGCGTCTCGACCAAGCGGCATCGCGTCCGCGTTCCAGAGACGCCGATGTATCTGGACGCGCTCCTCGCCGATCAGCCGTTGACCGGCGGGTTGGAGCCGCGCCTGGGCGCATCACATCTGCGCGTCCTCACCATCACCGGCTTTCCGACCGCGACGACGCCGGGCCTGCTCGATGATTTGAACCGGCTGGCCTTTCCCTATCGCTGGGCAACGCGGGCGATCCTGCTCGACAAGACCGACGCGACGAAGTTGCTGACGAAGATCAGGCGGCAATGGTTCGCCAAGCGCAAAAGCATCGCCGCGATCCTGAAGGAAGTAATGACCAACGAGGCCTCTGTCCTCGTGGACACCGACGCGGCGAACAAGGCTGCTGATGCGGACCTCGCACTCCAGGAACTCGGCGCCGATTATGCCGGTATGGCCTATGTCACGGCCACCGTAACGGTATGGGATACCGATCCCCGCACCGCCGACGAGAAGCTGCGGCTGGTCGAGAAGGTCATCCAAGGCCGCGACTTCACCGCGATGGCCGAGACGATCAATGCGGTCGACGCCTGGCTCGGCTCACTGCCGGGGCACGTCTACGCCAATGTCAGGCAGCCGCCCATCAGCACCTTGAACCTCGCCCACATGATCCCGCTTTCAGCGGTATGGGCGGGGCCGGAACGGGACGAGCATTTTGCGGCTCCCCCACTGCTCTTCGGCAAGACCGAAGGTTCGACCCCGTTCCGGTTTTCCCTTCATGTCGGCGACGTGGGACACACGCTGATCGTCGGCCCGACCGGCGCCGGCAAATCCGTGCTGCTGGCCCTGATGGCGTTGCAATTCCGGCGCTATCGCGGCTCCCAGGTCTTCGCCTTCGATTTCGGCGGATCGATCCGCGCCGCGGCGCTGGCGATGGGTGGCGACTGGCATGATCTCGGCGGCGGGCTGACCGATGGCGCTGACGACAGCGTGTCGCTCCAGCCGCTGGCCCGCGTCGATGACGTGCCCGAGCGCGCCTGGGCCGCCGACTGGATCGTCGCGATCCTGATGCGCGAAGGCGTCGCCATTACGCCGGAGGTGAAGGAATATATCTGGACGGCGCTGACATCACTTGGCACCGCGCCGGTCGAGGAACGGACGATCACGGGCCTCGCCGTGCTGCTGCAATCGAACGACCTGAAGCAGGCGTTGCGACCCTATTGTGTCGGCGGCCCCTATGGTCGGTTGCTCGACGCGGAACGCGAGCATCTCGGTTCGGCGACCGTCCAGGCGTTCGAGACCGAGGGACTGATCGGCAACGATGCAGCGCCCGCCGTCCTCTCCTACTTGTTCCATCGCATCGAGGATCGCCTGGACGGTTCGCCGACCCTCATCATCATAGATGAGGGTTGGCTGGCGCTGGACGACGAAGGCTTCGCCAGCCAGCTCCGGGAATGGCTGAAGACGCTGCGCAAGAAGAACGCATCCGTCATCTTCGCCACGCAAAGCCTGTCGGACATCGACGGCAGCGCCATAGCGCCGGCTATCATCGAGAGCTGTCAGACCCGGCTTCTGCTCCCCAACGAACGGGCGATCGAGCCACAGATCACCGCGATCTATCGCCGCTTCGGCCTCAACGACCGCCAGATCGAGATCATCGCGCGGGCCATGCCCAAGCGCGACTATTACTGCCAATCGCGGCGGGGCAATCGCCTGTTCGAACTGGGCCTCTCCGACGTCGCCCTCGCGCTTTGCGCCGCCTCGTCGAAGACCGATCAGGCGGCCATCGCCCGCATTGTCACCGAACATGGTCGTGATGGCTTCCTCGCCGCCTGGCTGCGCCTTCGCGGCGTCGGCTGGGCCGCCGATCTCGTTCCCAACCTCATCAACCTGGAGAGTTCATCATGAAACTGCGCCGTTCCCGCGCGGCACTATTCGCCGCGTCCATTCTTTCCGTCCCGCTGGCCTTATCGCCGATCATCACGACGCCGGCCCACGCCATTATCGTTTTCGACCCATCGAACTACGCGCAAAATGTGCTCGAGGCGGCTCGCGCGCTCCAGCAGATCAACAATCAGATCACCTCGCTTCAAAACGAGGCGCAGATGCTGATCAACCAGGCGCGCAATCTCGCGAGCCTGCCATATTCCTCGCTGCAACAGCTCCAGCAGTCGGTGCAGCGGACACAGCAGCTTCTGAGCCAGGCTCAGAACATCGCCTATAACGTCCAGCAGATCGATCAGGCGTTCCAAACCAAATATGCCAACGCTTCCATGTCGGCGTCAGACGCGCAACTCGTCGCCGATGCCCGCTCACGCTGGCAGAATACGGTCGGTGGTTTGCAGGACGCCATGCGTGTGCAGGCTGGCGTTGTCGGCAACATCGACACCAATCGCGCCCAGATGTCGGCGCTGGTCGGGTCGAGCCAGTCGGCGACCGGCGCGCTTCAGGCGACCCAGGCCGGCAACCAGCTTCTCGCGCTTCAGGCGCAGCAACTCGCCGACCTCACCGCAGTCGTCGCCGCGAACGGACGGGCTCAGGCGCTGCAATCGGCCGAGCAGGCCGCGGCCGCCGAACAGGGCCGTGAGCAGCGCCGCCGCTTCCTGACGCCGGGCGCGGGCTATCAGCCTGGCAACGCCAAGATGTTCCAGAACAGCAATTGAGGGCGTGGTGATGGACGGCAAGACCCTCGCACGCATCGGTGCTGTCATCTTCGTCGCGCTGGCGATCACCGCCACCGCGATTGAGATGTCCCGAAAGGACGATCGGCCGGAAGCATCCGAGTCCGAGCGGCCGGCGATCATCGGACGAGATCCGCTCGATTCGGAACTCGCCCGGTGCTCTCGGGCAGGAGAAGCCGGTGCGCGTGACCCAGTCTGCCTGACGGCCTGGGCAGAGAACCGCCGTCGATTCCTCGGCCAACCGGCTCCGCCTTCGTCTGCACCCTCTGCTCCGGCAGCGCCGACGACACTGTTCCCGAGCGAAACGGCGCCCACCGATCAGACGGCGCCGGCCGGGCAGCCTGCACCTGCCCGGCCCGGTCCCTCCCAGGATGAGGCGCGCTGACCATGGGCGGCACCGGCGTCATCGATCATTTCCTCGAAGTCTTCACCCGTTACATCGACGGCGGCTTCGGTCTTTTGCAGGGCGAGGTGGCATTCATTGCCACGACGCTGATCGTCATCGACGTCACGCTGGCCGCGCTCTTCTGGTCCTGGGGCGCCGATGACGACATCATGGCGCGGCTCGTCAAGAAAACGCTGTTCGTCGGCGTGTTCGCGTACATCATCGGCAACTGGAACAATCTCGCCCGGATCATCTTCGAGAGCTTTGCCGGCCTCGGACTGAAGGCGAGCGGCACGGCGTTCAGCACTGCCAATCTTCTTCGTCCCGGCAAGGTGGCGCAAACTGGCCTTGATGCCGGACGGCCGCTGCTCGATTCCATCTCGAACCTGATGGGCTATTGGTCCTTCTTCGAGAATTTCATCCAGATTGCTTGCATGTTGTTCGCCTGGGCGCTGGTGCTGCTCGCCTTCTTCATTCTCGCCATCCAGCTTTTCGTCACCCTGATCGAGTTCAAGCTGACGACACTCGCTGGCTTCGTGCTCATCCCCTTCGGCCTCTTCGGCAAGTCCGCTTTCATGGCCGAGCGTGTGCTCGGCAACGTCATCTCTTCGGGCATCAAGGTGTTGGTGCTCGCCGTCATCATCGGCATCGGTTCGACCCTCTTCTCCGAGTTCACCGCCGGCTTCGGTGGCGCGACCCCGTCAATCGACGACGCCATGGCGATCGTGTTGGCGGCCTTGTCGCTTCTCGGCCTTGGCATCTTCGGCCCCGGCATCGCAACCGGCCTCGTTTCCGGCGGCCCGCAGCTTGGCGCGGGCGCAGCCGTCGGCACTGGCCTTGCCGCCGGCGGTATGGTCGCGGTCGGCGGCGCCGCCATTGGTGCGGCGGCGGGCGGCGTTGGTGCTCTCGCCGGAGGCGCTGCCGCAGCGGCCCGTGGAGGAGCCGCACTCGCCGGTGGAGCCTCGACCGCTTACAGCCTCGGAGCCGCTGGACAGTCCGGCGCGGCAGGCGTCGCGTCCGGCCTTGGCAATGTCGCCAGCACCGGTGCGCAGGCCGCCGTCTCGCCGTTGAAGCGTGCCGCATCAAAAGCCGCCGATGACCTGAAATCCAGCTACCAATCCGGCGCCCGCGCCGCTTTCGCGGTCTCCGGCGGCATGATCGGCAACAGCGAAGCCGGCTCCGCAGATCCCGCCGCGTCCGCTGCCTCATCATCTGCCGCCGATGGAGGCCCGCCCGATTGGGCCAGGCGCATGAAGCGCAGCCAGCAGATGACCCACGGTGTCCAAGCCGCCGCGCACGCCGTCAAATCCGGTGACAGTCATGGCGGCAGCGCCTCCGTCAATCTCTCCGAAAGCGACTGAACATGAGCATTTTCAAACGACCATCCACCCATTACGGCAAATCGCCCGAACCTGAGACGCCGTACCAGCGCGCCGCGCAAGTCTGGGACGACCGCATCGGCTCCGCCCGAGTGCAGGCGCGTAACTGGCGGCTCATGGCCTTTGGCTCTCTCGCTCTGTCGGCGGGCCTGTCCGCCGCACTGGTCTGGCAATCGGCCAATGGATCGATCGTTCCGTGGGTGGTGCAGGTCGATAGATTGGGACAAGCCCAGGCGGTCGCGCCCGCCACAGCGGATTACCAGCCAACCGACCCTCAGATCGCCTTCTACCTCGCACGGTTCATTGAACAGGTAAGGAGCATTCCGGCGGATCCGATCATCGTCCGGCAGAATTGGCTGCGCGCTTACGACTTCACGACGCAGGCCGGCGCACTCGCGCTCAACGACTACGCCCGCGCCAACGATCCCTTCGCCAAGGTCGGCAAGACGCAAATATCAATTGATGTCTCCAGTGTGATCCGGGCTTCACCGACCTCGTTCCGCGTCGCCTGGGTCCAACGCACCTATCAGGACGGCGCGTTGGCTGCGACCGAACGCTGGACCGCCATCCTCACCATCGCCGTGCAGCCGCCCCGCGATCCCGAGAAACTCCGGGCCAATCCGCTCGGAATCTACATCAACGCCATCAACTGGTCGAAGGAGCTTGGATAATGACACCCGCCCTCCGCAAAGCCGCCCCTCGGAGAGTGGGAAGCCCGGCTTTCCTTATTTCCGCTATTCCGGTTTTCCGTAAATCCGGTTTGCCGCTTTTGCTGCTTTGCACATCGGCGCTCGCGGGCTGCGCGACGGCAATGAAGCCGCCGGAGATCTCCTACGACGATGCCGCACCGGCCGTGCAGGCTGTCGATCCTCCGGCGCCAGTGCAGGTGGTCGAACTGCCGAAGGTGCTGCCGCTACCGGGCCAGTTGAAGCCCATCGGCAAGAACGACAAGCCGATCCCCGAATTGACCGATCCCGCCGCCCGCGTGAACGAGGCCAATGCTGCGGCCAGGATGCAGCCGGTTCGCAACGGCTTCATCAACGCCATCCAGATCTATCCCTTCGTCGACGGCGCCCTCTATCAAGTTTACACCGCGCCGGGGCAGATCACCGATATCGCCCTTCAACCGGGAGAAACGCTTGTCGGTTCTGGCCCGGTCGCCGCCGGCGACACGGTGCGCTGGATCATCGGCGATACGGAGAGCGGCACGGGCGCGACCAAACAGGTCCATATTCTCGTCAAGCCGACCAGGCCGGAACTGATGACCAATCTCGTCATCAACACCAACGCCAGAACCTATCACATGGAACTGCGTTCGACCGAGAAGACCTACATGGCCTCGGTCTCCTGGCAATATCCGCAGGATCAACTCATCGCGCTACGCCGACAAAATAGTCAGGCCGAGGCCGCACAGCCTGTCGCCAGCGGCGTCGATCTCGCTAACGTCAATTTCCGTTATGCCATCGATGGTGATCGTGCGCCGTGGCGGCCACTGCGCGCCTTCGACGATGGCCGCCAGGTTTTCATCGAGTTCCCGCGTGGCATCGGTCAGGGCGAAATGCCGCCGCTCTTCGTCGTTGGCCCAGAAGGCGACACCTCCGAACTGGTGAATTACCGCGTGCGCGGCAACTACATGATCGTCGATCGGCTCTTTGCCGCCGCCGAACTGCGCTTCGGGTCCGACAAGAACCAGAAGCGCGTCCGTATCACCCGCACTGACGGGAGGCCGGCGTCGTGAACGAGATCACTCCCGAGAAGGAAGAAGGGGCAACGCGGGGCGCGGAGCCTCGGCCGGAAGCTTCCAGCGAGGAGGACGCCCGGCCGCTGACCGGCGAGCCGGTCGCGCCTATGCGGCTGCGTCCCGAGCCGCCACGGGTCACGCGTTTGTCGCGCAAGGTGCTGGCCGGGCTTGGCCTCGTCGCGAGTGTCGGCATTGGCGGGGCGCTAATCTACGCGCTCCAGGCACAGCACGGCGGCAAGCCGAATGAGGAACTTTACGCGACCGACAACCGCACGACACCCGACGGACTTGCCGGCCTGCCGAAGGACTATAGCGGTGTGCCGCGCCTCGGCCCGCCATTGCCGGGTGATCTCGGACGGCCGATCCTCAATGCCCAGAGCAATGGCCAACCTGTGCCTGTACCCGGCATGGCAACACCGGGCGCGGTTCCTTCCGGCCCAAGCCCCGAAGAGCAGCGTCGCCTTCAGGAGCGGGAGGCCGCGAGGACCGCGCGCCTGTTCGCCTCGACTGAAACACGACCGGCAGACGTCGGCGGCACTCAACCGGTGGCGACAGCCACGCCACCGACCGATCTCGCCGCTCTTGGCCTCGCGCCGCAACCGGCGACGCCCTCAGCACAGGATCGCCAACTCGCCTTCCTCAACCAGACGCCGGACAAGCGCACGGTTTCGTCCGATCGCATCGCCGCACCAGCGTCACCCAACATCCTCCAGGCCGGAGCTGTTATCCCGGCAGCGCTTATCACCGGCATCCATTCCGATCTGCCCGGCCAGATCACCGCCCAGGTGACGGAGAATGTCTATGACAGCCCGACCGGCCACATCCTGCTGGTGCCGCAGGGCACGCGGATAATCGGCCAGTACGACAATGGCGTTGGTTTTGGCCAGCGCCGCATACTCCTGGTCTGGAACCGCCTCATTATGCCCAACGGCCGCTCTATCGTACTGGAACGCCAGCCGGGCGCGGATGCCGAAGGCTATGCTGGCCTGGAAGATGGCGTCGATTATCACTGGGGCGAGTTGTTCAAGGCCGCTGCCCTCTCGACCTTACTCTCTGTCGGCGCCGAGGCAGGAACCAGCCAGGACGAAAATAGTCTGGTGCAGGCGTTGCGCTCCGGCGCCTCGAACAGCATCAGCCAGACCGGTCAGCAGATCGTGAGCCGCCAACTCAACATCGCGCCGACGCTTACTATCAGGCCCGGCTTTCCGGTCCGGGTCATCGTTACGCGCGATCTTGTCCTCGAACCCTACGGAGGCTGAGATGGCAAAACTAAAGCTCGGGCCGCTCACCGATGACAAGCCGGTCAAGATCACTTTGGAACTCCCCGCGAACCTCCATCGCGACCTGATTGCCTACGCGGAGATACTCGGCCACGAGACCGGTCGTCCGCCTACTGATCCTGTCCGTCTGATCGTCCCCATGCTCGAACGGTTCATCTCGACCGACAGGGGATTTGCCACAGCCAGGAAAGGACGCGCTTCGTCTACATCGACACCTTGATGGGTTTCAAATTGCCGGTTTCAACCATCGACCTTGCAAGCTCGATCAGACGCAAGAAGGCCGGGTTATCATTCTGCGATGACCACACCATGCTGTAGGGCAGCGTCTCAATCGCCATAGGCCGAAAAACGACACCGGGAACCTGTGTCGTCGTGATCCCCTCGCTCGCCAATGTCAGACCTTGCCCCAGCGCGACAAGGGACAGGAGGTTATGTCGCCCAACGCTTTGCGGCAGGATTTCCGGGCTTTGCCCGAGCCCGGATAAACGCTGAACAAGATAATTGTATATCTCCTGGCCCGGAGCAACTTCGCTCACGATGAATCGTTCGCCCGCCAAATCCTTCCATTCAAGCGCCTCCGACGAGGCCAGGTGATGCTGCTCTGGAAGCACGGCAAAGACGCGCTCTGACCACAAATATTCGGTTTCGCAACCTGGCCAGTCGAGCGTTCCCGTCACGAATGCAACATCGAGCTGGCGCTGCCTTATTGCGGCGACGTGTTCGGCCTGGTCGCCATCGACGAACGACATCTTCACGGCGCCATAGGATTCGCCAAAGGTCCGAATCAGGCCTGACAAGAAGCCAGATCCCAGCGAAGACAAGATGCCGATCTTCAATTCACCGCCGCCAACACGGCTGATCGCTGCAACTTCAGTTTTCGCCAGGGTGATTTCAGAAAGAGCCTTTCGGCCTCGATCAACAAATTGCTTTCCAGCGAGGGTGAGTCGCACCCCGCTGTGGGAGCGAACGAACAACGCGGCGCCCAGCCGCTCCTCCAAATCGCGGATACGTCGGCTGACAGCAGATTCCTGCACTCCCAAGGCTATGGCCGCTTTCCGAAAACTGCCATGGTCTGCTGCCGCGATCACATAGCGGATTTGCCGAACTTGAACGGGCAATGCAGAAACTCCTTCAATATCATCCCTCTTCTGTTATTCGAGTGGCATTCAAAACACCTTCGCCCTCGCAAATCGATCTGTCGAAACGAAACCTCGGCTCTGCACACCATTCAACCGCCGAGTTGTCTTAAATAATCTTAACAAGACGCTCCTGAAGACCGTAAAGTCGCTTATCGCGAAATGACATCTCTGCGAGATCGTGATCGGATGCACCAACCGGGCCGTTGTTTATGACCCCTGCCGTATGGGCAGCGGATCTGTAGAGCTGCTTCAGATGCGCGAATTTTCGCAAGGCCCTGAGCCGAACGCCTGCATGTGCGCTCGGCTCAGAAATGTTGCGCCCGACGGGTTGAGGGTCCCTCGCTATCATTCGATCGATTTCTCGACGAACCCGAGTGTATTCGCGTTTTCGATCAGTGTTCGGACCTTCGCGCGCTCCAGGCCGGATGGCACCTCCGCGTCGATTTCCAGTCGGAGTTTGACCTGGCTACCGGGTAGCGTTGTCAACTGCTCGACGATGGCCTCAACAATCTGATGGATATCCCTCGCTGGCCTTTCCGGCGAGATCATCACCGTGCCAGTGAACCGCGTTGGTTTCCTTTCTACCGGCGGCGCAGTCGGTCCATCACCCTCGGGAGGACCGCCGACGGGTTGCACGCCGTCCCCCGGCCCGGTCGGCGTACCGACCGGGCCGGACGGTGTTGGCACAGGCCGATGGGACTCCGCCACAGCCGGCTTCACAATGACGCTGTCGCTGTCGATTGCGACGACAGCGTTTGCCGCGCGTTCGATCGCCAGCCCCAGATAGGCGTCCGACTTCTCGTCCCATCGCTCAGCATAAGCGAACGGACCGGGCAACATGCCGCTGACGGCCGACAGCACCGCCTTGACGAGAACATCCTGGCCCTTCAAGCGAGGCAGATAGATGTAACGATTGAGATATTCCCGCAGATCCTTCAGGGACAAGTGAGGCTTGTCGTTCCAGATGTATTTCTGAAGATCGCGGTCGAGGCGCGATGGCCCCAGCTCGATGAGTAAGCCTTCTTCGGCCACCAGCTTCTTGCTCGCCCGTGCAAGCAGCCCGTCCTGAGCGGGAATCTTGCCTGACACCCACTCCCAATCGGCCTGGGCGCTCTCCTGAGCCGGATAGTGCAGATAACACCAAGCCTCTTTCAGGCGCGTCTTCATCGTCTCGTTCGCTTCGCCCAGCTTGGCTTTGGCGAGCGCGCTGTCGCTCTGCGTGAGGTTCAACCGCTCCGTATCGCGCACGATCTCGCCCCAGGCCAGGGACGCGCGCACGGCGTCTTTCAGATGGTCGAGCTGGCGGGTTTCCGCGGCGATGAACACCAGCATATTGCGGTAGACGCGCGGTGTGCTGCCTCGTTGCGTGAGGATGTCTTTCGCCTCGACCAGCGCCTCCGATCCGTCACGCCCGTTGTGCGGATACTTGACGCCCAAAACGACGGCGCGCACGCCACCCGCTTCATCGGGGACTTCGGCTGATGAAGCCGGCGCGACCTGCACCGCATCAAAATGCCCGCGATCCGCGAGACCATTCACGTATTTGCCGAGTTCGGCGTCGATCGTCACATCAACCAGCGCCGCCTCGATCTGCGCCGCCTTGTCCGCCGCAATGCGATTGAGGCTGGCCGACATCGAGTACCAATACCGGCCAAGGTCGGCGTGCATGAACTTGGCCTGGTTGGTCAAACGGCGCAGGGCATCGCCGAAGATCGCCGGACGCTCGCCCGGCTGCACGACGCCGAGATTGATCTGCTTGTCGTCGAGGCCGGTGTTCTGCTGCTGATGCGTTGGTGCCGTCCCCATGAAGATCGCGCGGGCAACGCGTCGCGTCGCCGAATAGCGGTTCAGGTTGGGTGCCGACTGATCGACCTTATACGGCGTGGACGCTGTACCATCGACATCGCCGGCGATGATCGATTGCCAGGTCACATCGAGATAATGGAGCAGTTCCGGCTCCACGCGGGGCGAACTCACCGCCACGCTGCCCGGCATGATCATCACCGACGGATCGGCGTTCATCCACAGCTCGTGAATGGCCTGAGCCATCAAGCGCAAGACACCGCGCGTGCGCTGGAATTTTTCGAGTGAACCCCAGGTCGTGTAAAGCTGGTCGAACAGCTCGGGATGGATCGGATAAGCCTTTTCCAGCTTGCGCCGGTAGTCCTCATCCGCGCAGCCCTGCGGGAAATCGTTGGCGTTCTCTCGATACAGCTTGGCGAACTGTTTCAGCGTGTTGTCGCGGTGATGGAACTTGTCACCGGGGATTTCCTTGAACAGCCGCCGCCGGACAATCTCATAGCTCTCTTCCTGGCTCGCCGGCCGCCACGAGGATTCCACGCGGCTGAAGGTCTGCTTGAGGCGGGCCAGCGCTTCCTGACCGCCTTCGCCGCCGACCTCGATCTGAGACGCAGGCAGGGAGGCGACGAGAAGGGTGCCCGGACTGGCTTTGACCGCCTCGGTCAGCGATTGGACGAACGACAGGTTCGCGTCGAACGACCCGGATGCCAGCCCCTCGACCTTGTAGATTTGCCGCAGATAGGCAACCCATTCGTCGATCAGGATCAGGCACGGCGCATGTTTCTTGAAGAGCGCCTCCAGCAGGTTCGAGCCTGGCGCAATGCCGCTGGCGTCATTATCCGCCACCATAGCGAAAGCTTCGGCCCCACCAAGTTGCCAAGCCAGTTCGCCCCAGGTCGTGCGGATTTTCCGGTCGCCTTCGGCGTGGAGAACGTCCTGCGGTCCCCGCGATGTGCCGACTAGGACCGCCCGGTTGATGCCCTTCGGAACGGTCAGTTCGAGCTTCTCGAGTAGCTGGTCCAGACCCGACAGATCCTGAACTGGCGTCGGCCCCGCCATGTGATAGAGGGCAAGCATTGAGTGCGTCTTGCCGCCACCGAAGTTGGTTTGCAGTTCGACGACCGGATCACCGCCGCTGCCGGACAGCCGCTTCGCGGCGCCAATCAGTAGCGCGCTCAATCCTTCGGTCAGGTAGGTGCGGCTGAAGAACTGACGCGGATCACGATATTCCGGCGGCGCACTTCCCGAATGCACCTTGGCGAGGTCAGCCGCGAACTCGGCCTGCTGGAACTCGCCGGTGGCGACATCCTGGTGCGGCTCAACGACCTCGCGCCACGGGAGCAGGCCCGCCACGGTCTCGACTGAGATTTCGAGGCGCTGTGTTTTCCGCCGCTCCTCATTGCGCGCCAGCTCGGTGAACTTCGTCCGTAGGATGGTGTCGCGCATCTTGCCGAGTTGCTCGGCCGTCTCACCGGCGCTGATCGCCTCCATGAGTCGACGCATGGTATCGAGCGCGCGCTCGGCGTCATCATAGGTGAAAGGTTCATTGTGCGAGAGCTTGTTGCGGACATCGCCCAGTTCGTTGACCAGCGACCGCTCCGCGCGGCCAAGAACGGCCTTGAACGCTTCGCTCCAGAACCGGTCCATCGCATTGAACAGCGCGGCTTGGTCCCAGGCGACCTCACCATTGCTGTTGGGGCGCAGGCTCGACAGCTTCTCCAGAACCTGGACTTGCCAGTGCCCATGGAGGGATGTTTCGAGCCTCTTTTCGACGAAGGGGATCAGCGCCGTCGGCAGCAGTTCCATCCCTTCAAAAACATATTGGCGCGTACTTTTTGCCACGTCCCGTTCCCCCTCAAATATCCAGCCGGATCTGACGATCCCCGCGCGTGTCATGGATGGCTGCCGCAGCCTTCGTAAGCTCGGTCCAGTCGGCGATCAGGGCGTTGTAGGCCGTGGCCTCCTTGGCATCCTTCCGCTTGTTGGCGCTGATGTCGTAGAGGCAGTAGGCGAGATCCTTCACGGCCTCGGCGTGTGTGTTGATCTTCTTCAGCAGGACGGCGGTGTCGTGGGAGATGCCGTCCTTCTCGTGCTGGCGGACCAGATACTGAAGGCATTCCCACACCGTCAGGTGACGGTCCTCTTCTGGGTCCCAATCGCCGTCCAATTCATCGCGCGAGAGGATGCGAACCTTACCGGCAGCACTATCGACGATCCCAGCATGCTTGACGCTATCGACCGAAATACCGCGGGCAGTAGCGATGCTATTGGCCGTGCCATAATCGCCCGCCTTCAACCCGTTCTGCTCGAACCAGGTGATGGCAAAGCGCGTGTCAGCGTCGAACTCACCCTGGATGCCGCCGAGATATTCGTCCAATTCCCTGTTGATGAGCTGGAGCGCAGTCCTAACACTCATCGGGCTATCACCGGATTCGAGCACAGCCGCGTAGCGCGAGAACACCCCCATGCCCGGCCCAATAGCTGATTGCGGCATGTCTGCTGGAGCGATATTCGCGGACTGAAGTTCAGCTATTGCGGGAGGGAGTTCCCGCTTCAAGGCACGAAGAAATTCTGCCCGACTAATGACGTTGGACGAATGCACCTTCTTTCGGCAAACCAACAGAATCGACGTTGCAAGCGCGTTTGATCCAATTGCTCTAAGCCTACTTACAGCTTCCGTCCTAAGTGGCCATGTGCCCGTGATTTGAAATCCGGCGCTGATTATACTTTCCAACAGAGTCGACCATCCGCTAGATTGCGATTTTCCTTCTTTTTCATTCGAGTCGTCCGCAGACTCAGCCTGCTTGAACGCATAGTAAATTGTAACGGGAACCTCCTCCGAGGCCGCATCTCGGATTCCTCTAAACGCAGCGGATAGACGCTCCAAGAACTGCGCCGTGGCCGTTGGACGAGCTATGTCGCTCCGTCCCAAGGCGGCCGACAGATCCTCCTCCTTTGGTGCCAGCAGTGTTCCGAAAAGATCCTTATGGGTCTCACCCACAGCCCGCCGAAGCCATATGTAGAAGAAATCCGATAGATCGGCATATCCGATCGCATCGAAGTAAGGAGGGTCGGTCGAAATCACCGTATTTGTAATGCCGAGGTCGTTTTCTGCTGCGTTGGCCTGAATAGCTTTCCCAGCCTCGCCGCCAGATGGGAGGCATTTTAGGGCAGTGATAGGATTTCGGATCGCAGCATTCCAACTTCCAACTGAAGTTCCTAAGATGTTACCTTCCGAGAATTCCCAGACCATAGACACGATCTGCCTATCAAAAGCAGGCGTTCCTTTTGAGGTGCCCGATGTTCGAACGAGCCACCGAACAAGTGTGTTATTCGTTTGTGCGACACGGCTCAGGCTCAAAGCAAGGAATGCCTGGATTAAATCAGCATATCCGGTGTCTCCTCCCGAAGCTGTCAGCACCTCGTCTCGAACCGCTGCGATGGCGTCAGCGAGGCAGGACAACCCGACCAATTGCCTATTCGTAAACAGATCGCGGTGTCGAGAAAGGCCGTACTTTTGAACGCGAAATCCAAGCGCGCTACGGGGCAACGCAGACTCGGGCGCATTGGAGGGCGGCTCTACATCGGCTACGGCTTTTTGTTCCGCAGTTGGGGCCAAATAGACCCGAGATCGCGGACCATCCACCACCATCGCCATCATCTGATAACCAACACGGCCCGCGACACCTTCAGACCGGATGTGGTCAAAGGACACAGGATTGTTGCACGCGAGGCAGATGGCACCGGTCCGTGAAACGGTTCCCTCTTTAGGTTCTCCATCCCGACGAATCTCGAAGCGAAAGCGACGAGTTTCTGAACCTTCGTATATGGGCTCAGCAAATGCTTCGTTTCCCTTGTGCGTAGACAGCCAGAACTTATTGACAAGGGGAGCTTGTGCTCTGCACGATGGATTTGGGCACTCCACCGTTCTTGCCCATATCCATGCGATCGGGTCTGCACTTTTGTTTCCAGAACCGTCGGGAAGACTGATTGATGGGTATAGCTTTCCAAGCTGAGCAGCGAGAGATGCCCCGATCTTCTCACCGTAATATAGCAAATCCTCTTTCAGTCCCTCATACGGCGAACGTCCTGAAACGAGTTCAGATTTCGTTGAATTCGGATTTGTTGGAGCTTGTTTGGCGTACTTCGGCGCAAGCTCTATAAGTACCCGCGTGATGAATACCGCAACTGGATTCAGATCAGTGGCCATTGGCTTCATGCCAAGGCGAAGCGCCTCTAGCGGAAGTGATCCCCCTCCACAAAACGGATCCCAAAATTGAGGCATGGTTCCGTGATTCGATTTGGCTATCTCCGCCTTTGCTTGAGAAAGCACATCTTCAGTTGTGCCAGCCTCCACATCCGCTAATTGCTCGACGATTCGGAATAAGTGTGCCCGTCGAATCTCCTCTTCTGCTTCAGAAATACCCTCTTCTGACGGGTCGTTGACGAGGCTGGCAAACAGCGCTGCTCTTGCAACGCCAAGCGGCTTTCTCGACCACCACGTGTGAAGGTTGGCTGGTAAGCCAGTGTGAATGTTGTTCTCGACTCCGGCGGCTGCATTGATTGCGTCGAGCGGAATAGCAACTTCGATAAGTTTCTTTTTATAAGTCATGGTGCCTCTACGTGATGTCGTTGCTTAGGTGCCCAGGCAGATACCCGACGACAACGCGGGCGGTCTCAGCATCCCAAAAATAATAGAGCCGGAAGCCCAGCCGCCCATCGCGGCTGTCGCTCCCCTTCAAATGCCAATCCAGCTCTCTTTTGGACTCTTGGTATCGGACAAAATACTCTCCACCGAACTGCTTGGCCTTATTCTGCTGTGCAAAGCAGGGAGTGTTTTCCAGACCCAGCTCGGCTAATTTTTGATCGAATGTATTTTTAAATTCGATACCCCCGATACGCCGCATAGGAACGTAATAGTCGCGCATCATAAGGAGCACTTTGTAAACGAAGGCAGTATCCTTGAATTTGGAGTCGCGAAGTGCCTTCATTGCTCGTGGGTGTAGTTCCACTTCGCCGCTCAAATGCGTTCGCGCCCAGTTTTCGACTACATCAAGGTTATCTGGGATCTCCACGGCATTGTTCGCTTTGCCCTCAGCAAGGATGGCATCCAGACGCTGTTGCAGCGCCATGTAGCTTGCCTTGATCTGTCGAAGCTCCGAGGTCGCTTGTTGACGCTCGGCGTCAGCGTTGAGGGCCAATTCCAGACTGGCTTCCGCTTCCTGCTTTGCCGCCTTCAGCTCCTCATCGACCAATAGCAGGATTTCCGCTTCACTTTGTCCCGCTGCTGATGCGCTCTCGCGAGCCTGCTGTGCAGCAATCCGTTTGATATGCTGGAAAGATGGCTGCTCGCGCTCCAACACGTCTCGTGGCCGCGTGATGCGGAGTGTCTGCTCGACGAGAAAATCTGTGAAAGTGAAGTCCTCGCTTTCGCCCCAATCGGCTATGCGCGACGCCGAGGCAAGCGGATGATCGCTCGGAAGATCAGATGTGGGGTCGAAACCGGGATTATAGGTTCTAACTGCCTGGCGATATACGGAAAACTCACGGCCAAGGCGGTCAGTAAGGGCAAACGCCGCGTCAGAGGTCAGAACCACCGCATGTGCAAAACCAACCACTTTTCGAATGAAAGGACGGACTGGGATCGCAGTTTCATCCGGGTTTTCGCTGTCCTCGGGCGTAGCGAAGACGACAACCGGATGATGACGGCTAGGTGCTTCCAGGAATTCGATCAACTCGTCGACGCCCTGATCTGTGTCCACGACCCACGGATCAGCGGACGTGCGGCGACCATCGAGATAGGAATCCTGCGTGAACGCGATGCCACGAACAAAGCTGGGTATCGATCTCGGAATAGGTTCAGCGCTACCACGCTGAGCGCAAATTAGGCGCACACCGACCACGACCTCAGTCGGGCTGCGCTCTGCAATCCCAACTTCGGTGGTCCAAATACGTGACGTGTCTTTCAGGCGCTCTCGCAGGCGGAATGCCCAATAGTTTGGCTGTCCTAGCCTTACCGCTTCGGCCTGTTCGGAATTGTCCTGATCGATCTCAAAGGTTTCTCCCTCCCAGGCTCCCTGTGGAATATTTCTGAGATTTCGCTTGGGGTCGAAGCCCCACTTCAGAACCCTTTCTTGTAGCGTCCGAAAAACATTGTTGCCCCTGACAACAAGTCCGACCTGAGAAGATATCTGAACGAAAATGCGTCGCTCAGCATCCTCACTGGAAATATGCTCTGCTGCCTGCCTCATCGTTTCCCCCTTATGCCGGCTCAGAGGTCCGCTCGAGCAAGCGGCGCAAATCAAACTGTATTGCGGTTTCCAAGAACGACGGTTCGCGATCAACGAGCGGGCCACGGACATAGCGCGGCGCATGGGCGAAACCGTTGGTGACGGAGACAATGGCGAGAATGAACTTTTCGGGCTCATGCAGGGATGTGATGACCTCCTGCCGCGTGACCATCACGCTGTCGGCGCCATCGATGCGCCCCTTGACCTCGATGAAGCGCAGGTG
>NZ_JAUQTZ010000009.1:0-70648 GCF_059803845.1 Rhizobium sp. UFLA01-1127
GGCTCTACGACGTAAACACGCGGGACTGCGCCGCCTTCGTTGAGTTCAGCCGCGATTTCAGCGGCAAGGCCTGCACCGTCCACAAGGGCGGTGAAATAGATATGGTTCATCACCACTTCCGGACGATAATTCGATCGGTATCCAGCAGTGAGGAAGTCACCCACGCGCAAATCCGCGATTGTGCCATGAAAGAAAGAAGGGGCCTTCGCCCGGCGCTTCGGTCATCATGATCGTCCTTATCTTGTGAATCTGCCTGTAGTCAGTTGGCTAAGCGGCGCCAACGTCCGCGATGGGGTCGAAAGTCGACATTCATGAACGCTTGGAAGGATGCCCGGTTTTGTCGCAATGCGGCCGATCCGGCAGCCGAGTCCACTTGGTAGTACCTGCCGCATAATTTCGCGCTCCGCTTGGAGCTTTTCAAGGAAAGATCAGCTTCCAGGCGACGATGGCGAGCGTAGCGGCGAGGATGATGCGCACGGACCGCTCATGCAGGCGAGGCGCCAGCAGGCTGCCGGTGACAATGCCCGGAATCGATCCCACCAGCAAGGCGAAGAGCATCGTCCAGTTGATCTCGCCGATAAACCAATAACCCATGCCGCCGATCAGGGTCAGCGGCACGGCATGGACGATATCCGAGCCGACGATTTCGCGGACATCCGTCTGAGGATAAAGGACCAAAAGCACGGTGACGCCGAGCGCTCCGGCGCCGACGGACGTCATCGTGACGAGAATGCCGAGCATAAGGCCGAGAATGACGGTCAACAATGCGATGCTGCGCGGCGATATGGCTCCGCGCTCACCGCGCCATTTGCGAATGGCCTCCAGTATCCGGCCGCGGAAAATCAGCATCAGCGCCGTCAGAAGCAAAAGACAGCCCAAAGACAGCGTAATGGCGTGCGCGACGGCAGGGCTCTCGCGATTGACGCCGGCCATGATCCAGAGCATGGCGAGCGCCGCCGGGACACTGCCGGAGCCCAGGAGGCCGACGACCCTCCAATTGACCCGCCCATGCATGCCGTGCACGGCGGTTCCAGCCGTCTTGGTGATCGCGGCGTAAAGAAGATCGGTGCCGACGGCGGTCGCCGGATGCACGCCGAAGAGAAGGACGAGCAGTGGCGTCATCAGCGAACCGCCGCCGACGCCGGTAATGCCGACCAACATGCCGACGAAAAAGCCGGAAAAGGAATAAAGCGGTTGAAAGGAAGCGACCAGACTCAAAATCACGGCCCCTTGAAGCCGCTGGATAAACTACTAAAAATATAGATGAAATTCACGGCGATCTCTGTCCTGTATTCCGGTTTATCGAAGGGGTAAAGGCGAGGCAGGAGCCTGTCAAGCAAGGCACCTCGCAGGAGTTTGGAATGCTGCGGGCGCGAAACTTGATGTTTCGCTCCCGGCAAACATGCGCTAAAGCGAGCGGAGCAAGAATAACAGAGACGCAACCGTAAAAGCGGACCACTGCCTAGATGACCGAAAAAACTCCGTTCTACATCACCACTGCAATCGCTTATCCCAATGGCAAGCCGCATATCGGCCATGCCTATGAGCTGATTGCCACCGACGCGCTGGCGCGCTTCCAGCGCCTCGACGGCCGCGACGTCTTCTTCCTGACGGGCACGGACGAACATGGTCAGAAGATGCAGCAAACGGCGCGGGCCGCAGGCTTGGAACCGCAGCAGCTCGCCAACCGCAATTCGGACGAATTCCAGGCGATGGGCAAGCTGCTCAACGCCTCCAACGACGACTTCATCCGCACGACTCAGCCGCGCCATCACGAGACGTCGCAGAACATATGGAATCTGATGGCCGATGCCGGCGACATCTACAAGGATTCCTACGCGGGCTGGTATTCGGTGCGCGACGAAGCCTATTATCAGGAAAACGAAACCGAGCTGCGCGCTGACGGCGTGCGCTACGGGCCTCAAGGCACGCCGGTCGAATGGGTGCAGGAGGAAAGCTATTTCTTCAAGCTCTCCGAATATCAGGACCGGTTGCTGAAGCATTATGAGGAAAATCCTGATTTCATCGGTCCCGCCGAGCGCCGCAACGAAGTCATTTCCTTCGTGAAATCGGGTCTGAAGGACCTGTCGATTTCCCGCACGACCTTCGATTGGGGCATCAAGGTGCCAAATGACCCGGCTCACGTCATGTATGTCTGGGTCGATGCGCTCACGAACTACATTACGGCGACCGGCTATATCGAAGACCGCGACAATCCGCGGGCGAAATATTGGCCGGCCGACCTGCATGTCATCGGCAAGGACATCATCCGATTCCACGCGGTCTACTGGCCGGCCTTCCTGATGTCGGCGAAGCTGCCGCTGCCGAAGCGCGTCTATGCCCACGGATTCCTGCTCAACAAGGGCGAGAAGATGTCGAAGTCGCTCGGCAACGTCGTCGATCCGGTCAACCTCGTCAACCACTTCGGCCTCGACCAGGTGCGCTATTTCTTCCTGCGCGAAGTCTCCTTCGGCCAGGATGGCAGCTATAGCGAAGAGGCGATCGGCACGCGCATCAACTCCGATCTCGCCAACGGAATCGGCAACCTCGCCAGCCGTTCGCTATCGATGATCGTCAAGAACTGCGACGGCCGGATTCCCGAATGCGGCCCGCTGACGGACGAGGACAGGGCGCTTCTCGCGCAGGCCGACGCGTTGCTCGCTTCGACGCGCGAAGACATGGGCAAGCAGCTCATTCACCGCGCTTTGGCTTCGATCATATCAGTCGTCTCCGAGAGCGATCGCTATTTTGCCAGCCAGGAGCCCTGGGCGCTGAAGAAGACCGATCCGGCCCGCATGGCGACCGTTCTCTATGTCACGGCGGAGGTCGTGCGCCAGATCGGCATTCTGCTGCAGCCCTTCATGCCGGAATCTTCGGGCAAGCTCCTTGATCTCATTGCCATCCCGGCCGACAAGCGCGATTTCGCGGCGCTCGGCGATGCAGGTCGCCTCGTCGCCGGAACGCCGCTGGAAGCACCGAAGCCGGTCTTCCCCCGCTATGTTGCACAGACAGCCGAATAAGGTTTTCCATGCTGATCGACACGCATTGCCATCTGGATTTCGCCGATTTCGAGGAGGAGCGCGACGCGATCGTCGCTCGCGCTCACGAAGTCGGCGTCAAGCAGATGGTCACCATCTCGACCAAGGTCAGGAAACTCGACGGATTGCTCGCGCTCACCGAGCGTTATCCATCGGTTTTCTGTTCGGTCGGCACGCATCCGAACAACGCCGACCAGGAGCTTGATATCCAGACGGAAGATCTCGTGCGCCTAGCAAACCAGCACCAGAAGATCGTCGCGATCGGCGAGGCGGGGCTCGACTACTTCTACGACACCGTCAAGCCGGCAGATCAGAAAACCGGCTTCCTGCGCCATATCGCCGCCGCGCGCGAAACGAAGCTGCCGCTCGTCATTCACAGCCGCAGCGCCGACGAGGATATGGCCGCGATCCTGACGGAAGAGACGGGGAAGGGGGCTTTCCCCTTCATCCTTCACTGCTTCTCCGCCGGCCCTGCCCTTGCCCGTACGGGCGTCGAACTCGGCGGCTATATCTCCTTCTCAGGCATCCTGACTTTTCCGAAATCGGAGGATCTGCGGGAGATCGCCAGGACGATCCCGCACGATCGGCTGCTGGTCGAAACCGATGCGCCATATCTCGCGCCGAAGCGGTGGCGTGGGAAACGCAACGAGCCGTCCTATGTCGTCAACACGGCCGAGGTGCTGGCCGATACGATCGGCGTCAGCATGGCTGAGATCGCGGAGATCACCACGGCAAACGCATTCCGCTGCTTCTCCAGGATGACGAGGGTCTGACGTCGTGACATTCCGGCGGCGCTTCACCATTTTGGGCTGTTCATCGTCGCCAGGTGTGCCGCGCATTACCGGCGATTGGGGCGCCTGCGATCCCAAAAACGCGAAAAACCGCCGCACGCGCGCTGCCTTCCTCGTAGAGCAGATCGCGCCGGATGGCGGCATCACCACCGTCGTCATCGATACGGGACCGGATTTCCGCGAGCAGATGATCCATGCCGGCGTCAACGCCATCGACGCGGTTCTCTACACCCATGCGCATGCCGACCATATTCACGGCATCGACGACCTGCGCGGCTATTTCCATATTTCGAACGAGCGCATCCCGATCTATGCCGATCCGCCGACCATGGATCGCATTCGCGAGGGCTTCCGCTACTGCCTGGAAACGCCGCCCGGCAGCAGCTATCCGCCGATCGTACGGCCGGTGCTAATCGAAAATCTCGATAAAAGTTTCACGATCGATGGGGCAGGCGGCCCTATCCGCTTCTGGCCACACAAGCAGCTGCACGGTGACATCCATTCGCTCGGGTTTCGTATCGGTAAGCTTGCTTATTGCAGTGATATCAGCGACTTCCCACCGGAATCGATAGAAAAAGTTCAGAACCTCGATATCCTGATTATCGACGCTCTGCAGTATCGGCCGCATCCAAGCCATCTATCGCTGGAACAATCGCTTGGGTGGATCGAACGCCTGCAGCCGAAACATGCCATCTTGACCCACATGCATACGCCGCTCGATTATGAAACCGTGCTGGCTGAAACGCCCGACCATGTCGAGCCGGCCTACGATCAGATGCAGATCGAACTCGACGTGGAGGATGACGATCTATGAGCGAAGACATCAAGAAGCTTTCCAGCCTGGAGCGCGTCGAGCTTGCAGCGCGCGAGTTGGGGCTGGATATCTCGATCAAGCGCATGGAGCAATCGACACGGACCGCTGAAGAGGCCGCCAAGGCCGCGGGCTGCGCGGTCGGGCAAATCGTGAAGTCTCTTGTCTTCGTCGATGCCGATACACATGCCTTGACACTGCTTCTCGTCTCCGGCGCCCATAACGCCGATACGGCATATATCGCAGCGACTTACGGGCTTCGATTGAAGCGCGCCGATATCGATCGCGTTCGCGATGAAACCGGCTTTGCCATTGGCGGCGTTGCACCGATCGGCCATCGCGTCAGTCTGCCTGTCTTCATGGATGAGAGCTTTTTGGCTTACGATCAGGTGTGGTGCGCGGCCGGGCGGCCGGACAGCATATTTGCGTGCAATCCGAAGACGCTAGCCGAGAAGATTGGGGCCAAGGTAATCCGCATCAAGGCGAACTGAGTACAATACACCGGATCGTTCGGCGCCCGGAAAATCCTCCGAACATAGTGATATCGTCTCGGGTCGGTTCATCGAGATCGCGCCTTACGAACGCATCGTGCAAGCAATGAATTTCGAATCCGAGGACGCGGCATTCGACGGCATGATGATCATGACCTAGTCCTTGGCAGAAGGACCGTCAGGCATGCCGGTCACGACAACTTGCGAGAACGTGCCTTACGGTATCAGCAAGGGACCATGATGAGGGCTTGAGATCGACTCTCGACAATCTAACCAACTATCTGGAATAAAAGAAAAAAGTTTTATTTTTTTGCTGCGCTCCAGTCCATTTTAGTTCCATAACCTATGTTATCTGATATTTATGTGTAGCCGCAAAGTTAAAGTGTCCTGATCCTGCAAAGTTGGAATGTCACTCTCCCCGCATTTGATGACGTGGGAGATTGCGGATGGGACTGATTGCGATGAGCGAGCGCGATGTGCAGCGGATCGAGATTTTGTCGAAGGCGATGGCCGGCCGCATGACGCTAGTGTCGGCAGCGTATCCTCAATTCGCCGAACTCTGCTTTGCGGCGTCTGTCGATACCGTGGCTGTCTTCGCCGTCGGAGCCAAGTAGGTATCCAGAAGGTTCGCCATCTTGTCATCGCGAATCTGCGCGGTCTTCTCACCCATCACGACACCGACGACGCGGCGGCCATTCTTCGCCGCAGACGTCACGAGATTGTAGCCGGAAGCATCGGTATATCCAGTCTTGATGCCGTCGGCTCCGGCATAGCGATACATCAGATTGTTGTGGCCACGCAGTTTCATGCCGCGGAACTTCATGCCGCGCAGCGAGAAAAGTTTGAACTCTTCCGGAAAATCGCGCATCAGCGCAACGCCGAGCGTCGCCATGTCGCGGGCCGTCGTGACCTGCTCCGGATCTGGCAGGCCGGAGGGATTCTTGAAGACCGTCTTGCTCATGCCGAGCTGATGCGCCTTTGCGGTCATCATCTTGCCGAAGCTCTCCTCGGAACCACCAAGCTGCTCGCTAATCGCAACCGCGGCATCATTGGCCGAAAGGACGACGATACCTTCGACGGCTTCGCGCACCGTCACCTTGCGGCCGGCGCCGATCGCGAATTTGAAGGGCTCCTTGCTCTCGGCATTCGCCGACATGGTCAGCTTCTGATCCCATTTCAGACGGCCTTCATGCAGCGCTTCGAAAGCGAGATAGAGCGTCATCATCTTTGTGAGCGAGGCCGGATAGTTCAGCTCGTTCTCATTCGATGCTTCCAGCACCTGACCGCTGCGCGCGTCCACGACGTAGCTTGCCTGCCCTGCCTCCGCAGCCGAAGCCGCACCGAGAAGCACCAAGGTCGAGATCGCCGTGGCGAGCAGAAAGGAGGCTTTATTGAGCATGGATTTTTGCGGTCTCTTTTATTGGTGTTCTTGTTTATGGGTGTTCCTGGCGGAGCAGCAGACGACCGGAGCGAACTGGCGGCCAGCTTTCGAGCGGAATGGATCGGGCAAATCTGTGGCGGAAAAAAGAACGATGCCAGGAAAAAATGGACCGTCCGAAAATAAGTCCCCAGACTGTTTGCTCTTGGCTCTCGCCTCATGCTGATCCTGTCATAAAGACCATGTCGGCCTGATCGCGGCAGTGAACGTGCGGAATATCGCGAACCATCGCGACGCGATGTGCGAAAGCGGCGTTTGCTATCTGGAACAGGGTCGTAACGTCGCAGCCCCGCTCAAATATCCCCGGTAACCCCTACCCTACAAGGCCCC
Organism: Rhizobium sp. UFLA01-1127; assembly: GCF_059803845.1. Lineage (NCBI taxonomy): Bacteria > Pseudomonadati > Pseudomonadota > Alphaproteobacteria > Hyphomicrobiales > Rhizobiaceae > Rhizobium > Rhizobium sp. UFLA01-1127. The sequence continues at coordinate 6,900 of NZ_JAUQTZ010000009.1, forward strand.
CACAGGAGATACGCGGTTCAAGGTGTCCTGCCGAACGTCGGGACGCCTTTGAACGTCCTAATCCCAGAACCATGACTTGCCGACCTCGGTGCGCGCTTCGGCGCGTGTCACGCCGATATCGCGAAGTTGCTCGTCGGTCAGGTCACGCAGATCCCATCTCGTTTCACGTTTTTCGAGATAGGCCAGAAATCTTGCAAACTCCTTCCGCAGAAATCCTCGCTTTCGCAGATCCCTGCCGACGCCCGCCTTTGGCTGCATCGGCCTATCGATATCGGTTGTCATTTTCCTGCTCCTCAGGTTCATCTCGATATGGCCTAAGGATGCGCTGGTATTAGCAATGAATGAAGCTTATGATCTTTATGCAATCCATAAGGAATTCTTCTAGTGCTCAATCTGGATCAGCTCGCCGCCTTCATCAGCGTGGTCGATCTCGGCAGTTTCACCGCGGCTGCCGACAAGGCCGGGCTTTCACAACCGGCCGTCAGCCTGCAGGTAAAGCTGCTGGAACAGCGCCTCGGCGTGAGACTGATCGAGCGCGGCGGGCGGCGGGCGCAACCCTCGCCGGCCGGACATGATTTGCTTCCGTATGCACGGCGCATTATCGAAGCCTGCTCCATGGCTGAGGAGGCGATGACGCCCTTTCGGGAGGGATCTGTCGGCCGCGTGCGGATCGGCAGCGGCGGCACGGCCTCGATTCATCTGCTGCCGCGCGCCATCGCTATGGCGAAGAAATGTATGCCCGATCTCGAGATTATTGTTCGTGTCGGCAATATCGACGAAATCCTGCGTGATCTCGAAGCCAATGCACTGGATCTCGCAGTGGTCGCCCTGCCCGCTTCCGGCCGTTCGCTCGAAGTCGAACCGTTCCATGAGGACGAGCTACTGGCCGTGGCGCCCAAGGGAAGCGTGATGCCGGATGGCGGGCCGGACGTGGAATTCATGAAAGACAAAACGCTGCTGCTTTACGAAGGCGGCAACACGCGGCGCGCCACGAACGAATGGTTCGGGGCTGGCGGGTTTCGTCCCGAGCCGGCGATGGAGTTCGGAAGCGTCGAAGCCATCAAGGAGCTGGTGGCCGCCGGCCTTGGATGGTCCATCCTCCCGGATATGGCACTGAGGCGGGATAAATCCGACCTTCTGGTGACCTCGCCGCTCAGGCCGAGGCTGGTTCGGCAGCTCGGCATCGTGCTGCGGCGGGACAAGCATCTCACCAAAGGTCTTCGCGAAATCATGAAATCCCTTCGCCAATTTCGTGTGTCGGAACATACGGTATAGCGTAAAAGGGATATCTTGATTGCGACCTTTCGCTTTGAAACCAAAGAGAAACGCCCGCGGTCGCCTGCTCTGAGCGGGACAGACCGTGATTCGGTCTCCGGACGGCGAAGAGACACGTCTCGTACACGAGCACGCCGACGTGCTTTCGCTGAACGCGTTGCGAATCCGATGACTGGCCTATTGGAACGGGCCTATCAGCCCGATGTTCGCCTCAGAAAGCTGCCGGACGAAAACTCTGAGACCGGCTCTGTTGCCAAAATGTAAATTGAACCTATATAAGACCTATCGACCATTGCTTGTGACATCGCCGAACAGCCACCGTGCTCTCGCCGGATTTCCTCTCAAATAATCGATCAAATCCCGCAAGGTATCGCGGGAGCAACAACGGTTACTATGAAAGGAAATCGTTATGAACACTGGTACTGTAAAGTGGTTCAACTCCACCAAGGGCTTCGGCTTCATTCAGCCTGACGATGGCAGCACGGACGTTTTTGTCCATATCTCGGCAGTAGAGCGCGCCGGCATGCGTTCGCTCAACGATGGTCAGAAGATTACTTACGACATCGTGCAGGATCGCAGATCTGGCAAGAGCTCGGCCGACAATCTTCGGGCCGCATAATTTGTCACGGCTTCGCGCGACCACGGATGTACTGGCGCGCTGAAACCATGATCGCGGAAGGTCGGGAGACGTCCCGGCCTTTTGTTTTTCATTTCGAACGGAGAACGACATGGCACATGGTCGTTACCGGCCGGGCGACAGCGTCGTCCTGAAGTCTGGAATTTTTGGAAGCGCCCAATCTTCTGGCAGAATCGTGTCTGTCCAACCTGTATCACAGGGCGTTGTTCACTACCGCGTCCGCTTCCAGAACGAGAATTTCGAGCGAAGCATCCGTCAGGACGATATCGACGTTGAGGCGTCACCATCGCCGCTTTCGCGAGCGCAAGCCGAGATACCGCAAATATCGAAATCGAGCTGGATCAACTCGAACTCAATCCGTACCAAGAAATAAACGCAGCGTGAGCTGAGTAAGGAGAAACTTTGCAGGTTCTGGTTAGAGACAATAACGTCGATCAGGCACTCCGCGTCCTGAAGAAGAAGTTGCAGCGCGAAGGCGTGTTTCGTGAGATGAAGGCGCGCAGCGCCTACGAAAAGCCCTCCGAAAAGCGTGCCCGCGAAAAAAGCGATGCGATCCGCCGCGCTCGGAAACTTGCCCGTAAGCAAGCTCAGCGTGAAGGCCTGGTGCCGGCACCGAAGAAGAAAGTGATGGCGTCGGGTCGTGGACGTCCGCCGTCTCCCGCAAACGCGCACGCTGATAAAGGCGAAGCATGACCAAGGCGAAAGACAACCTCTTCAAGCCTGAAAAGCTGTCTGCACAGGCCAAGTCCGAGCAGACGACGTCGATTGCCAAGGATATCCTGGCTCATGAGGCGTCTACCCGGCAAAAGAAGACAGAGAGGCTTCGTGCGCTTCGTTTGGCGCAGGAGGCAGAGCTTGGACCGGCACCGAAAGCAAAAAAGAAGACCACGAAAGGATAACGATCGCCCGAGTCCGGTGGCGTTCCCTTCGATATGACCGGTTATTCCAGCCGCTTGCGGCGCTCGATCTCCTCTTCGGACGGATCCGATCCAACGAAGGAACCGGTCTTCACCGGACCGTCCGGCTGATAAGTCGCAAAGATGACACCGGTCGGCGACGATTGGGTATGCAGCAGTTTCATTGCGACAGGAACCACCCCGCCGGCGAACAGCTTCTTGCCGCCGCCCAGCAGGAGCGGAAAGATCACAAGATTGAATTCATTGATCAGTCCATGGTGTAAAAGGGTCTGAGTGAGATGGCCGCTGCCCTGGATAAGGAGATCCGGCCCCTCGCCGGCTTTCAGCTCCTTGATCGCCGCCACGACATCCTTGCCGAGGGACCGGCTCTTGTTCCATTTCAGCTCGGCATCGCCGCGCGTTGCGACATATTTGGTGACATTGTTAAATCGCTTGGCGATTGGATTATCATCGCCGATATAGGGCCAGTAGGCAGCAAAAATATCGTAGGTCTTGTGTCCCAGCAGCAGATCGAACGGTTTTTCGAACAGTTCGAAGTGCGTCTTGCCGCTCGCCTCGTCGAAATAAGGGAATACCCAACCGCCGTGCTCAAAACCGCCCGTCGGATCCTCGTCCGGCCCGCCTGGTGCCTGCATGACACCGTCGAGGCTGACGAATGTGGCTGCATGACCTTGCGCATGATGTCCTCCTTCTCTGGCATGGTACCCGAAGGACGTCTCGCCGATTTCGATGCCGACATGTCATCGACTATTTTTTGAACACGTAATCTAACGTTCGCGCTGGACTTGTGACCGATTGACTCTTGAACGTCGCCACGGAATCGGCAAAATTCATCCTATCAATATTTCCTCCGAGATACGAACCCGTCTGCGGGCCGGCCTCGTTTAATTATGCCTGGATAAAAGCGTGAGCAGCGATTCATCAAGAAGCGCGGCGAAGCCATTGGCCTCGCGTGCGCATGTCAATGCGGTTGGCTGGGGCCAAGGCCTGTCGACGATCATCCGGATCACCCACATGACGCTGCGCCATCCCTGGCAAACCAGCTTCGCCATTGGGGCAACTTTTATAGCTGCAACGTTGCAGCTCCTAATACCGCGCCTGCTGGGCCGCGCCGTCGATCAGACACAGACGGCAGTCGCCGGCGGCACCGCCGGGCAGATCGCCGAAAATGCATTGATGACAACGGCCATGCTGCTGCTCGTCGTCAGTATTCTGCGTGGCCTGTTTACGATGGTGCAGAACTATTACAGCGAGGCCGTTGGTCATCACATGGGTTATGAGCTCCGGCTCGCCTGTTACGAGAAAATCCAGCAGCTCTCCTTCAGCTTCCATGACAAAGCCCATTCCGGCGATCTCATCACGGTCGGCCTGCTCGATCTCGAAGGCGTGCGCATGTATTTCTCGACGGCACTGGTGCGCATGGTGCTGCTCGCCATGCTGATCGGTGTCGGTGCCTATATGCTGCTGTCGACCGATGTCGCGCTCGGCCTGCTGGCTCTGAGCTTCGTGCCTTTCGTGGCATGGCGCTCTTCCGTCACGCAGCTGCGGCTGCGCTCGACTTGGCTCGACCTGCAGGAACGCCTCTCGGTGTTGACCCGCGTCATGGAGGAAAATCTCGGCGGCATCCGTGTGGTGCGTGCCTTCGCCGCGCAGGCGCACGAACTCATGAAGTTCGACCGGGCCTCGCACGACGCGCTTTCCCTCGCCCACAGGCGCGTCGGCATCCGCGTCATCAATACCAGCGCCATGAACCTTTCCTTCTTCATGTCGATGGGGCTTGTGCTCTGGCTCGGCGGTCTCAAGGTCATCAACGGCGAAATCAGCGTCGGCACGCTGGCCTCGTTCCTGACCTTCATGACCATCCTGCAGATGCCGGTGCGCCAGCTCGGCTTGATGGTAAATGCGTTCGCACGCGCTTCCACCTGCGGTTCGCGCCTGTTTGACCTTCTCGATCTCGATATCCCCATCAAGGATGCTCCGGACGCCAGACCACTCGTCGTGACCGACGGCACGCTGCGGTTCGAGAACGTCGACTTCAGCTATCCGGGCTCCGAAACGCGGCCGGTGCTGAAGAACATCTGCTTCGAGGCAAAGCGGGGCGAGACGATAGGCATCGTCGGGCCTCCAGGCAGCGGCAAATCCACCATCGCCCACCTCATTCCGCGCTTTTACGATGTCACGGCCGGGCGGATCACCCTCGACGGGCAGGATATCCGCAAGGCGACGCTGCAATCGCTGCGGCAGAACGTTGCCGTCGTGCAGCAGGATTCCTTCCTCTTCACGACGAGCATCGAGAACAATATCGCCTATGGCGATCCCTGGGCGAAGGAGAGCCGCATCGAGCGCGCCGCGGAGTCGGCGCAGCTGCATAATTACATTCTCGGTCTGCCGGCCGGCTACACGACCGTCGTCGGCGAGCGCGGCGTGTCTCTTTCCGGCGGTCAGCGCCAGCGCCTGACGATCGCCCGGACATTGATGCTGAAACCTGCCGTGATGGTCTTCGACGATTCCACCGCCGCCATCGACGCCGCGACGGAGCAGCGCATCCGCAGCGCCATGAAACGTTTTGCCCGCGACCGGGTGACCCTGATCGTCGCCCACCGGCTAAGCTCGCTGATGCATGCCGACCAGATCCTGTTCATCGAGGATGGCGAAATCGTCGAACGCGGCACCCATGAGCAGCTTTTGGCCGCAGGTGGGCGCTACAAGGCGCTTTACGATCTCCAGGTTCGCCCGGAGGACGATGTCGTCAAGGCATCGGGCGACATGCTCGGAAGAGCGAAAAGGGAGGTATGACAATGTCGGAAATCACCGAAACCGAGCGCAATGACGTGCGTGAGGATGGTCGTCGCCCTCCCCGCGCCGTCGTCGGCTCGCATCGCGTCGAAGAGGAGATCTTCGGCGAGGTCTTCGATGGCAAGATCATCCGCCGAATATGGGCCTTTGTCAGCCCTTATCGTCGGCAGATCTATATTTCGGTCGCGGCCGTTCTGCTCTTTACCGGATCGCAGATCGTCATTCCGCTCGTCATCCGTCATGCAATCGACGGCGCCATGGCGCCCGGCGCCGTGGATTATTCGGCTCTCTGGCTGTCTCTCGGGGTTTTCACGGCCGCCATCCTCGTCAATTACGGGGCGAGCTATGTGCAGGAAACCTATGTCGGCCAGGTGGCGGAGGAAGTGCTGTTCGATATCCGCCGGGCCATGTTTGCGCATCTCCAGCGCGTCTCGCTGTCCTTCATGGACAAAACCGAGGTCGGCCGCCTGATGTCGCGCCTGCAGGGCGATGTCAACTCCATGCAGGAATTCCTTGAAACATCAGTGCTTTCCGTCGGCGATATCGCCCTGCTTTTCGGTATCGTCTTCGTTATGCTGTCGCTCGATTTCCGGCTCGGCCTCCTGACGCTTTCCGTCATGCCGATCCTGTTCATCGTACGCCTGTTCTGGCTGCCCAAGGCGCGCGTTGCTTTCATGAACGCCCATGAGACGAATTCCGTCACCAATGGCGCGCTGGCGGAAGCCATCCATGGTGTCCGCGCCGTTCAGGGCATGCATCGGCAAGCGGTCAATTTTGCTCTTTTCGACGACAAAGCTCATACAAATCTGCAATCGCATCTGACGGCTGCGCGTTATGCCCAGATCATGGTGCCGATCGTCGATACGCTGACAGGCATGGCGATGGCGATCGTCATCATCGTCGGCGGTTCGATGGTGCTGAACCACAGGCTCGACGTCGGCATCATGGTCGCCTTCCTCTTCTACATTCAGCGCTTCTTCGACCCGATCCGCTCGCTGACCATGCAGTATTCGGTTATGCAGCGCGCCATGGCCTCCGGCCAGCGGTTGACCGAGGTGCTCGATGTCCCGGTCGATATCAAGGATGCGCCTGATGCAAAGGAGCTGTCGCCGGACATGGACGGCTCGGTCGAATTCCGCGACGTCGTCTTCGGCTATGATCCAAAGCATCCCGTGCTGAAGAATGTCAGCTTCCGGGTCAATCCCGGCGAAACCGTCGCGCTGATCGGGCCGACGGGTTCGGGTAAATCGAGCTCGATGGCACTCATCCATCGCTTCTATGACGTGCAACAGGGTCAGGTGCTGGTCGGCGGTCACGACGTGCGGTCCCTCACCCAGGAATCGCTCGGCCGCCAGATCGCCATGGTGCTGCAGGAGCCGTTCCTATTCACCGGCACGCTGCTGGAGAATATCCGCTACAACAAGACGGAAGCGACGCGCGAGGAAGTCATCGAAGCCGCCAAGGCCGTTGGCGCGCATGAATTCATCATGCGGCTGCCCGATGGCTACGACAGCGTTCTCGGCCAGCGCGGCGGCGGTCTCTCGCTCGGTCAGCGCCAGCTCATCAGCTTCGCCCGCGCCCTCGTGGCGGATGCCAAGATCCTCGTGCTCGACGAAGCGACGGCGAATATCGACAGCTATACCGAAATGCTGATCCAGAAGGCATTGGTGAAGCTGCTCGAAGGCCGTACAGGCCTTGTCATCGCCCATCGTCTGGCGACCATCCGCGAGGCTGATCGCATCCTCGTGCTGCAAAATGGCCAGCTGCTTGAAAGCGGCAATCACAATCAGCTGATGGCGAATGGCAAACTCTATTCGAAGCTCTATAACCTCAATTATGCGTCCTTCGACGATATTCCGGAGGAGGAAGTCTCCGCTTCGGTGCCGGCGGAGTCACAGACATAGACACTTCGCACAAGACTGTGGGGACATAATCGACAATGGCCGACAGTATTCTGGTTCTCTACGGTTCCTACCGATCGGATCGCGTCGGCATCCGTCTTGCGAATTATCTCGTAAGCAGTCTACGGCAACGCGGAAACGATGTGGAGCTCATCGATGCGCAAGCGGCCGGACTGCCAATGCTCGATCGGATGTATAAGGAATACCCCAAAGGTTCCGCTCCCTCGGCGATGGAGAAGCTCGCCGAAAAAATTCGCGCCGCCGATGCCTTTGTTTTCGTCACCGGCGAATATAATTGGGGCATGCAACCCGGGCTGAAGAACTTGACTGATCATTACCTTGAGGAGTGGTTTTGGCGCCCGGCGGCCATTGCCAGCTACTCTGGCGGCCGCCTTTCCGGCGCGCATGCGGCGGTCGCCTGGCATGGCGCCCTTTCCGAGATGGGAATGATCGTCATCTCGAGCACGCTTGCCGTCGCGAATATATCGGCCGCTTTAGACGCCGACAGCAAACCGACCGGAAGCGGAGGCGATGCGCTCGCAAAAGCTTTTCCCCGTTTTGCCGACGATCTCGCCTGGTGGACCGAGGCCGCGAAACAGCAGCGCGCCCGCAAGGCACCTCCGTACTGAAAAATCCGGAACCTGTGGGCACGCAGCCGGCGGTCATCTCTTCTTGGCCGCCGAACACTTGGCCGCAAAGAATACCTTTGCGAATTTATTCTCGGACTCAAGAGACGGCCAAATCTCACGATAGCAAATTGGGCATTCACTCGGTGTCGAGCTCGCTTCACGTTTGTAACTTGCATTATGCTAGTTACTCATGTTATCAGCCCTGCCCATGCAAAGAACCAGCTTCAGCACCTTCAAATGCCCCGCTGCCCGTGCGCTCGAAAGCGTCGGCGACTGGTGGAGTATCCTGATCCTGCGGGACGCGCTGCAGGGACTGAGCCGGTTCGACGAGTTCCAGAAAAATCTCGGCGTTGCGCCGAATATCCTGACGCGGCGGCTCAAGCACCTGACCGATGAAGGCCTGTTCGCCCGGCGCCTCTACAACGAGCGGCCGCCGCGATACGAATATGTGCTGACCGACAAGGGCCGCGATTTCTTCCCCGTTCTCATGGCACTCTTCACCTGGGGCAACCGGCATCTGCCGCCCGAAGAGGTTGCCGTGCGGCTCGCCGACGCCAATACCGGCGCAGACCGCGACCCGCTTCTCATCGACCGCGTCACCGGCCGCACCTTTCAGCCCGAGGATACGATTCTCGTGCCGGGGCCAGCGGCCGACGACGCCGTTCACGAACGCATCGGCCAGATGAAAGCATGGTTTCTAAGCTTCGACGCCTGACCAAATAGGAGCAAGACATGGATCGTATCGTCGTCACTGGCATGGGACTGGTTTCTCCCCTGGGCGTGGGTGTCACCGCCAGCTGGAAGCGGTTGATTGAGGGCCGTTCGGGCCTGCGGCTGCTGCCGGAGGAGATGGTGGGTGATCTCGCCGCCAAGGTCGGCGGTATTGTCCCTCATATCGCGGAGGATACCGAGGCCGGTTTCGATGTCGACCGCTATGTGCCGGTCAAGGATCAGAAGAAGATGGATCGCTTCATTCTCTTCGCCATGGCCGCAGCCGAGGAAGCGATCCTCCAGTCCGGATGGCAGCCGACAGAGCTTGGCGATTTGGAGCGCACGGCTACGATCATCGCATCGGGCGTCGGCGGCTTTCCGGCTATAGCCGATGCTGTGCGCACAGCTGAAACGCGCGGCGTCAAGCGATTGTCGCCGTTCACCATCCCATCCTTCCTCGTCAATCTCGCCGCCGGCCAGGTCAGTATCCGTTACGGATACAAGGGACCACTCGGCGCGCCCGTCACCGCCTGTGCCGCCAGCGTCCAGGCGATCGGCGATGCCGCGCGACTGATCCGTGCCGGAGAGGCCGATATCGCTATCTGCGGCGGCGCGGAAGCCTGCATCGACAAGGTGAGCCTCGGTGGCTTCGCGGCCGCACGCGCGCTCTCGACCGGCTTCAGCAACCGGCCGGAAGAGGCCTCCCGCCCCTTCGACAGCGGCCGCGACGGCTTCGTCATGGGCGAAGGCGCAGGCATGCTCGTTATCGAAACATTGGACCACGCGCTCGCCCGCGGCGCGACGCCACTCGCGGAGCTTGTGGGTTATGGTACGGCGGCAGATGCCTATCATATGACGGCAGGACCGGAAGATGGCGACGGTGCGCGCCGGGCCATGCTCGCGGCCCTTTCCCAGGCTCGGATTTCTCCGGCCGAAGTCAAGCATCTGAACGCGCATGCCACATCGACACCGGTCGGCGACCGCGGCGAGATGGAAGCCATCAAAACGGTTTTCGGCCGTGAAGGCGCGATTGCGGTCAGCGGTACGAAGGCGGCAACAGGCCATCTTCTGGGTGCGGCCGGCGGCATGGAAGCGATCTTCACCATCATGGCGCTGCGCGACCAGATTGCGCCGCCGACCCGCAATCTGCAGAATCCTGATCCAGCTGCCGAAGGCATCGATATTCTAGGCGCCAGTGCCCGACCGATGGCCATGGACTATGCGATCTCCAATGGTTTCGGTTTTGGCGGTGTCAACGCCAGCGCCCTCTTCCGCCGCTGGCAGTAACCGCTTCTGTTCAAGATCAAAGCGCGCTATGCTCACTCCATATGGCTGGGGTAGAACATGCGCGCTTTTTTCATGGCCGCTTCTCTCTTCTGCATCGCCTTAGCACCGGCGGCCTATGCGGAAGATCCGGTGCAGACGGCACAGAACCTCATCGAACAACAGATCGAAGCCTTTCTGCACGATGATGCGGCGACGGCCTATACCTTTGCAGCACCCGGCATCAAGGCGCTTTTCCCGGACAAGGACAGTTTCTTCTCCATGGTGAAAAAGAGCTACCAGCCGGTTTATCATCCCGGCAACTATGCCTTCGGCAAAAGCCGCGCGATCGGCGGCGGCGCGGCGGTCTATCAGGAGGTGCTGATCACGGGCACCGATGGCAAGGACTGGACAGCGATCTATCAGATAACCCGCCAGCCCGATGGCAGCTATAAGATCAATGGCGTGCAGATTCTTGCCAAAGCGGCAAGCGAGGGCATCTGAGCATTCGTCGTGCCCAAAATGAAAACAGCGCGCCTCTCAAAGAGGAACGCGCTGTTGTAATAGCTTTGGTCGAACCTTTTAACCGCGAATTCGAAGCGAATTTCCTGCCGGCATATTGCCGTCGAATTCGGGCCGCGGCTGCGGAATGACAACCGTCGAAGCCGGCATCGGCGTGTTCGTGTATGTCGCCTCGTCGTTCGAAAGCGGTCCGGAAATCGCCATGTTCGTCGGCGCCGGCGTCGGGATTGGAACCGCGGTCGGGATGGCGACGGCGCTCTGCGGCATCGTCACCATCGGGTTCGAGACAGGCGTAAAGGCCGCCACGGCCGAGGTCGTCGATAACGGCTGCGTTTCCGGCAGCACGAACGGAGATTGCGGCGCGCCCTGCGCGGGTACGTAATTCATCGCGACTTCGTAGGCCGGAAGCGGCGCGGGCGTCTGAAGCTGGCCATCCCGGCCGCGCTTTTCATAGAATGCGTTGCCGCCGGCATAGGCGACATAATGCATATTATCGTACGGGAATCTCAGACCTTCCGTATGGAAGAACATCGCGTCCTTCACCTGAGGATGCCGCTCGCCACGCAGGATCGCCGCGGCGGCCGAGTCGAGATCCGGCTTCGCTTGATCCTTGACTTCCCTGGTCATAACACCCGGGGCAAACTGCTTTTCCTGGGAGACGACGCCACAGATCGTAGGCGGATAGGCACCGGAAGTCAGCCTGTTCATCACGACCGTACCAACGGCCATGTAACCGCTGGGATCGGAACGCTGCGACTCGAAGTACATCGCGCGTTCGAGACAGTCCTTATCCTTCGTCGTGTAATTATATGTCACCTTCGCACCACGAATGGGCTTGGTGGTATTGCGCGGGGCGGGTGTTGTCTTCTGTGTCGTCGTGCAGCTCGTAGCTGCCAGACCGACAACCAATAGCCCCGAAAGACATGCCCCGAATTTGCGTTGCGCCCTCAACGGCAAGTGCCTCCTATTTTCGGTAGTACAGCCCTTATCGATCAAGAGAATGCGTTTTAGCCGGATTTTTTGAAAATTCCAAGCGGTCACGCAATCAAATCAGCCAATGACGTTTTTCAAAGGCGGATGGACCGTTTATTCCGATTCGCTATTTTTCCCAATGCTTTATTGTAACCAATGCCATTTCAAGAAATAGCCGAAGACAGAGGATGCCGAGGGCACGCCTGTTCCAGCCAGCTCAAAACGATGTGTTTCAAAGATAGCGATCAATCGATAATAAAAGATTTACCAAACGCTTTAAGACGTTTGGCGCCACCCCGCTTCGATGAGAATTCGCCCGGGCGCGAAGCAGCAGAACAGCCATCCGCCATGCACGGCGGCAGGCGGATGCCAGACCTCGCCATCCTCTGCCCCGACCTTCTCATATTGCGCGTCGATCGCCTCGCAAGACGGCAAGTGGTCGCGGCGACATCGGGAACATGCAAATTACCTATGTTGGCGATCAAGCCGGCTCGAGATCACCTCTCGCCCAGTTCTCCATTGTCTCGGCCATGAAATCTGCAAAGCGGCCTTCGGCGATCGCCTGACGAATGCCCTGCATCAGCTCCTGATAATAGGCGAGATTGTGCCAGGACAGCAGCATGCCGCCGAGCGCTTCGTTGGCGCGAACGAGATGATGCAGATAGGCGCGCGAATAGTCCCGCGAAGCCGGGCAGTTCGACTGCTCATCCAGCGGGCGGATGTCTTCGGCGTGGCGCGCATTGCGGATGTTCACCTTGCCGCGACGCGTGAAAGCCAATCCGTGACGACCCGAGCGGGTCGGCATCACGCAATCGAACATGTCGATGCCGCGAGCGACGGATTTCAATATATCGTCCGGCGTGCCGACGCCCATCAGATAGCGCGGCTTCCCGGTCGGCAGCTCCGGCAAGGTAATTTCAAGCATGTGCAGCATGACCTCCTGCGGTTCGCCGACAGCAAGGCCGCCGACCGCATAGCCCTTCAGGTCCATGCCGCTCAGCGCTTGCGCGGAACGAACGCGAAGTTCGGGAATATCGCCGCCTTGGACGATGCCGAACATTGCCTTGCCGGGCTGATTGCCGAAAGCCACCTTGCAGCGTTCTGCCCAGCGCAGCGACATTTCCATGGCGCGCTCGATGTCCTTCGGCGTTGCTGGAAGAGCAACGCATTCGTCGAGCTGCATCTGGATATCGGAATCGAGCAGGCCCTGGATTTCGATCGAGCGCTCCGGCGACATATGATGCAGGCTGCCATCGACATGCGACTTGAAGGTAACGCCCTGTTCGTCCAGCTTTCGCAGGCCGGACAGCGACATCACCTGGAAGCCGCCGGAATCGGTGAGGATCGGGTGCGGCCAGCGGATCAGCTGGTGCAAGCCGCCGAGTCGGGCGACGCGCTCGGCCGTCGGGCGCAGCATCAGGTGATAGGTATTGCCGAGAATGATATCGGCGCCGGTCTCTCGCACCTGATCGAGATACATGGCCTTGACGGTTCCGACCGTGCCGACCGGCATGAAGGCAGGGGTACGGATCGTGCCGCGGGGCATGGAGACTTCGCCGAGGCGCGCGCCGCCGTCGGTCTTCTTCAATTGAAACTGAAAGCTCTCGCTCATGTCGTCCTAGTCTTTCCGGTAGAGCAGGCTGCCATCGCCATAGGAATAGAAGCGATAGCCCGTCTCGATAGCATGGGTATAGGCTGCGCGCATCGTATCGAGGCCGGCAAAGGCCGAAACGAGCATGAACAGGGTCGAGCGCGGCAGGTGAAAATTGGTCATCAGCATGTCGACGGCCTTGAAGCGGTAGCCAGGCGTGATGAAAATGCCCGTGGCACCCTGCCAGGGCTTGATCGTGCCGTCGTCACCGGCGGCGCTTTCGATCAATCGCAGCGAGGTGGTGCCGACGCAGACGATGCGCCCGCCCCTCGCCTTCACGGTGTTCAGCTTTGCGGCAGTCGCGCCATCGACATGGCCGATTTCGAAATGCATCTTGTGATCGTCGGTGTCGTCGGCCTTGACGGGCAGGAAAGTGCCGGCGCCGACATGCAGCGTCACGAAATGCCGCTCGACGCCCATGGCATCGAGCGCAGCAAACAACGATGGCGTGAAATGCAGGCCGGCGGTCGGGGCGGCAACAGCGCCCTCTTCGCGGGCGTAGATCGTCTGATAATCGGCGCGATCGCGCTCGTCTTCCGGGCGCTTCGCCGCGATATAGGGTGGCAGCGGAATATGCCCCACCGCTGCGATCGCCTCATCGAGAGCGGGACCGGACAGATCGAACCGCAAGGTGATCTCACCGCCCTCACCCTTTTCCTCGACCGTCGCATCGAGCGAACCGAGCGCGCAGACATTCTCGCCATGACCGAACCGAATGCGATCACCGATCTTGATGCGTTTTCCCGGCTTGGCAAAGGCCTTCCAGCGATCGGGCGCGGCACGCATATGCAAGGTCGCCGAGACGTGCTGGCCGGGCGCGCCTTCACGGTGGCGAATGCCTTCGAGCTGCGCCGGTATCACCTTGGTATCGTTGAAGACCATGGCGTCGCCGGGGCGCAGGAAGGATGGAAGATCGCGCACCTGATGGTCGCTCAGCGTGCGCATGCCATTGTTGGGATCGACGACGAGCAGGCGCGCGCTGTCGCGCGGCTCGGCGGGCCTGAGCGCTATACGCTCATCCGGCAGATCGAAGTCGAAAAGGTCAACACGCATTTGGTTCTTCCATGCAAAGCGAAACCCGCCCCTCGCACCAAAGGCGCAAGAGGCGGGTTTCTGGAATAATCACGATCAGACGTCGGCGGCAACCCGCGCAGATACGATCGAGTCCGGATCCTTTACCGGCTCGCCGCGCTTGATCTGGTCGACGAATTCCATACCGGAGATCACCTGGCCCCAGACGGAATACTGCTTGTTGAGCCAAGGAGCGTCGGCAAAACAGATGAAGAACTGCGAATTGGCGGAGTTCGGGTTCTGTGAACGCGCCATGGAGCAGGTGCCGCGAATATGCGACGTGGCGGAGAACTCGGCCTTCAGGTCGGGCTTGGAGGAGCCGCCCATGCCGGCACGGCCTGGGTTGAAGGTTTCACTGCCCTGCTTGCCGAACTGCACGTCGCCGCTCTGGGCCATGAAGCCGTCGATGACGCGATGGAAGACGACGCCGTCATAGGCCTTCTCGCGCGCCAGCTCCTTGATGCGGGCGACATGTTCGGGAGCGACCTGCGGCAGAAGCTGAATGACAACCTGGCCCTTGGTGGTTTCCAGGATGAGGGTGTTTTCCGGGTCCTTGATCTCAGCCATGTTCGTTTCCTTGTTCTCTCTAGTTTGGTTACGCATGCATCCTGGGTGGCCGACGCCGTTCAGGATCATGCCGTGAAATCACTTCTTGGTGACAGTGACCTTGATCATCTTGTCAGGGCTGCTCACTTCGCCGTTTTGGCCTTCGCCGCGCTTGATCTTGTCGACGAATTCCATGCCCGAAACGACCTTGCCGACGACAGTGTACTGGCCGTTCAGGAAATCGCCATTGGCGAACATGATGAAGAACTGCGAGTTGGCGGAGTTCGGGTCCTGGGCGCGCGCCATGCCGACGGTGCCGCGCTGGAACGGAACCTTGGAGAATTCGGCAGGAAGGTTCGGCAGATCTGAACCACCGGTGCCGGCCTTGCGCGGATCGTAGCCCTTCGCCGCATTGCCGTACTGAACATCGCCCGTCTGGGCCATGAAGCCGTCGATGACGCGATGGAAGACGACGTTGTCGTATGCACCCTTCTTTGCCAGCGCTTCAATCTGCGCGACATGCTTCGGAGCGACCTCCGGCATCAACTGGATGACCACCGGTCCGTCCTTGAGCTGGATGGTCAGAAGATCTGCGGCTGCGGCCGAGAACGCGCTGCCTGCGAAGGCGGCTAGGCTCAGGAATCCTGCCAATGCAATATGAAAGAGTTTCATGGATGCTCCATTCGGGATTGGATTTCGGCTCAGCTGTTGCCGCCGGCCATATTTTTGAGTTTGGCAGTCAGGGCTTCCAGCACCGCCGACGGCACGAAGGCGCTGACATCGCCGCCCATGGATGCGATCTGCCGCACCAATGTGGCGGTTATGGGCCGCGAGGCCGTGCCGGCCGGCAGAAACAGCGTCTGAATGTCCGGCGCCATCTGCCTGTTCATGCCTGCCATCTGCATTTCATAATCGAGGTCGGTGCCATCGCGCAGGCCGCGCACAAGCAAGGTCGCGCCATGGGTGCGGGCGGCATCGACGACCAGATTGTCGAAGGCGACGACGGAAATATCACCCACCTTTTGCGGCAGGGCTTCGCCGAGCGATCGCCGGATCAGCTCCGCCCGCTCCTCGAAGGAAAAAAGCGGCTTCTTGCCGGGATGAATGCCGATCCCGACGATCACCTTCGAGGCGACATTCAACGCCTGCACGAGGACATCCAAATGTCCGTTGGTCATCGGATCGAAAGATCCGGGATAGAAGGCTGTCGTCATACCAAGCCGGCTCGTTGTTTCGACGCCTTTTGTCACGGATGACGCCGCATCGCAAGTCATTTGCAACCCAAGGACCACTGCTGAACAGCAGATGAATGCAGCATTCAAGCCCGTTTCAGCTCGGCAATGATTTACTGGCATCAACATCGAAACGGGCCCGGATCAACAGCCCGCCGGTCTCCGCTGCAGGGAAATCATGCCATGCTCGTCTTCATTATCGCAGGCGCCATCATCGGTTCATTTTTCGTCGAGTACCTCGTTCATCTTTTCGCCGACAATTATGAAATCGAATGGGACTTTGCCTCAGAAAACGGCAAGGACATCGATTTTGCCCAAGAAATCGCCACTGCCATGCGCAAAACGCATCGCGAATCTGAACGCCAGATGAACAAGGCATTCAAAGTCGCTTCAGGCATGCATTGCTAGATACCTCTCAACATCGGCGGAACCATTTGCAAACCGCCGCGTTTCAACTTCGAAACTCAGACTGCATATTGCGGCAAGAAGGAAAATGAGCATGTCCCACAAGATCACCCTTATTAACGTTGTTTGGATGGCCATGATTTCGGGAATGCTCGCAGCAACCGTTGCGCTTTACGACCAGAAACCCGACCAGTCGAAGATCTACGGTCCCTTTGCTTCGGCTCGTCCCTTCGTTGCCTCGAGCCAGTACTAAGGGATCTGAACGCTAGTCCCACCAAAGGAGGGAGCGATCATGTTCACAATTTTGACGCTGCTTACACTTTTCATCAGCATCATGTTTGTCGTGTCAGTCGCATCCACCATTTCGGCACTCCATCGCGAAAGCGAAGAGAGCAAGAGACTGCATAAGCGTCACAAGACGCTCTGATCTCCGCGTACCGGGCATCTCCCCCCGCCATATGCTCGGATGGACACCGAACCGGACGCTCCCCGCCAGCGTCCGGTTTTTTTATTGCGTAATTTCAATCGATTGCCATGACCGCCTAATTTCGCGACATCGAAAGCAGCTATCGCTATACTGCGATCCAGCTTCATTTTGGGGAGCGATAATGCGCATTGTTCTGACCGGCAGTTCGGGGCGGCTCGGCCGCGCCATCTTCAATATATTGGCGGTGCATCATTCGGTTGTCGGAATCGATCGCTCACCATTTTCGACAACACATCTTGTCGGAGATTTCACCGATCCGGCGCTGCTGCGCAAGGCACTCAAAGACAGCGATGCGATCATCCATTGCGCCGCCCTTCATGCTCCTCATGTCGGAACGGTTTCCGACGATGAATTCCGCAGCGTCAATGTGGAGGGAACACGCTTATTGGCGGAGGCGGCTCTGTCTGCCGGCGTCAGCAGGCTTATATTCACCAGCACCACAGCCCTTTATGGCCATGCAGTCGTTCCAGACCGCTGCATATGGACCGATGAAGACACTGTTCCGCAACCCAAAAGCATCTATCATCGCACGAAGCTGGAGGCCGAACGGCTGCTGGAGGACATGGCCGGACCAGATTTGCAGCTACGCGTTTTGCGCATGTCTCGCAGTTTTCCGGAGCCCGCTAATGTCATGGCCGCTTACCGATTGCATCGCGGCATCGACATAAGGGACGTTGCCGATGCCCATGCGGCCGCCTTGACCAATAGCGGCAATCACTTTCAACGGCATATCATCTCTGCGGGAACGCTATTCAAACCGGAGGATTGCGAGACCTTGGCGATCGATGCCGCTTCCGTCATCCGGTTACGCGCGCCCGGTCTCGCTGCGAAATTTGCGCAACGAAACTGGCCTCTGCCTCAAAGGATCGATCGCATCTACGCGTCGAAATCCGCGGGCTCCTCTCTCGGGTGGCATTTCCGCTTCGGTTATGACGAAGTTTTCGCGCAGCTGGATCGGACAAGCCTCGAGGTTTTGCCGCCCCTTTCCCGAAGCAATAGCCAATCGGAATAGAACGATGGCCACGCGACGGTGAAGTCCGAGCTAAGCCGCAAAAGCAATCGCATGAGCCTGTTGTCAAGCTCATGCGATTGAAACTGTTCGATTTTCGAGCGGATCGACCGGTCAGCTACGGGCTTGTCCCACAGGTGCAGCGAAGTTCATTCTTCGCTGCCCCCTTCGCCGGTATCTCCAGCTTCACCAGCAACGGCATCACCTTCTGCAGCCGCGGCATCGTCCTCGTCGGTCTCCGGTTCGCTAATACGCTCGACCGACACGACCTTCTCATCCTTCGCAGTGGAGAAAATGGTGACGCCCTTGGTGGCGCGGCTGGCGATACGGATACCGCCAACGGGGACGCGGATCAGCTGACCGCCATCCGAGACGAGCATGATCTGATCGCCGTCCTCGACCGGGAATGCGGCAACAAGCTCGCCGATCTCGCCCGTCTTCGACGTGTCGGTGGCACGGATGCCCTTGCCGCCGCGGCCGGAGATACGGAAATCGTAAGAGGACGAACGTTTGCCGAAACCCTTTTCCGACACCGTCAGAACGAATTGCTCGAGAGCCTTGAGCTCTTCATAGCGCTCGTCGCTGAGCTGCCCCTCTTCGGTGACTTCTTCGCCGACCAGCGCGATTTCCTCGTCCTCGCCGGTCGCCGAGCGACGCTCGCTGACGGAGCGCTTGAGGTAGGCGGCACGCTCCCAGGGTTCGGCATCGACGTGGCGGACGATGGTCATCGAAATGATGCGATCGCCGGATGCAAGGGTGATGCCGCGCACGCCGATCGAATTGCGGCCGGCAAAGACACGCACATCCGAGACAGAGAAACGGATGCACTGGCCGAGCGCCGTCGTCATCAGCACGTCGTCACGCTCAGTACAGGTCTCGACGGAGAGGATTTCATCGCCTTCCTCTTCGAGCTTCATGGCAATCTTGCCGTTGCGGTTCACCTGCACGAAATCCGACAGCTTGTTGCGGCGCACGGTTCCGCGCGTCGTCGTGAACATGACGTCGAGATCATCCCAGCTGTCCTCATCCTCGGGCAGAGGCATGATCGTGGTGATCCGTTCGCCGGGCTCCAGCGGCAGCATGTTAATCAGCGCCTTGCCGCGCGAAGTCGGCGTGCCGATCGGCAGCCGCCAGACCTTTTCCTTGTAGACAATACCGCGGGACGAGAAGAACAGAACCGGCGTATGCGTATTGAGAACAAATAGCCGAGTAACGAAATCCTCGTCGCGGGTAGTCATGCCGGAGCGGCCCTTGCCGCCGCGACGCTGCGCACGATAAGTCGTCAGCGGCACGCGCTTGATGTAGCCGAGATGAGAAACGGTGACGACCATATCTTCGCGGGCGATCAGATCCTCGTCGTCCATCTCGAGACCGCCATCGACGATCTCAGTGCGGCGCGGCGTTCCGAACTCGTCGCGAACGGCGGCAAGCTCTTCTTTTACAATAGTTTGGATGCGGGCGCGCGACGAGAGAATATCGAGATAGTCCTTGATCTCGACGCCGATCTGATTGAGTTCTTCGTCGATTTCATCACGGCCAAGAGCGGTCAGGCGGGCCAGGCGCAGTTCGAGGATGGCGCGGGCCTGCTCTTCCGAGAGGTTGTAGGTTCCGTCCTCGTTGATGCGGTGGCGGGGGTCGTCAATTAGCCGGATAAGCGATTCGACGTCCGCCGCATTCCAGCGTCGAGTCATCAGCTCTTCGCGGGCCGATTGCGGATCGGGCGCCTGGCGGATAACGCGGATGACTTCGTCGATATTGGCAACGGCAATCGCCAGACCGACCAAGACGTGGGCGCGATCTCGCGCCTTGCGAAGCAGGTACTTGGTGCGGCGGCTGATGACTTCCTCGCGGAATGCCACGAAAGCCCGCAGCATGTCCATCAGGTTCATCTGTTCCGGCTTGCCGCCGTTCAGCGCCACCATGTTGCAGCCGAAGGAGGTCTGCAGAGGCGTATAGCGATAAAGCTGGTTCAGGATGACATCGGCATTGGCATCGCGCTTCAGTTCGACGACGACGCGATAGCCCTGACGGTCGGATTCGTCGCGAAGGTCCGAGATGCCTTCGATGCGCTTCTCGCGCACGAGCTCGGCCATCTTCTCGATCATCGACGCCTTGTTCACCTGATAGGGGATCTCGGTGATGATGATCTGTTCGCGATCGCCGCGCATGGGTTCGATGGTCGCAACACCACGCATGACGACGGAGCCCCGGCCCGTTTCATAGGCGGAACGGATGCCGGCGCGGCCGAGAATCTTCGCACCCGTCGGGAAATCTGGTCCGGGGATGATCTGCATCATCTCGGGCAGTTCGATGGCGGGATTGTCGATCAGCGCGATACAGCCGTCGATCACTTCCGAGAGGTTGTGCGGCGGAATATTCGTCGCCATGCCGACGGCGATACCGCCGGAGCCGTTGACGAGCAGGTTCGGGAAGCGCGCGGGCAGGACCTTCGGCTCTTCCGTCGTTGCGTCGTAGTTTTCCTGGAAATCGACCGTTTCCTTGTCGATATCTTCGAGAAGCTCGTGAGCGACCTTCGTCAGGCGGGATTCCGTGTAGCGCATCGCCGCCGGCGGGTCGCCGTCGATCGAGCCGAAATTGCCCTGCCCGTCGATGAGCGGCACGCGCATCGACCAGTCCTGCGCCATGCGGACCAAGGCGTCATAGATCGAGGCGTCGCCGTGCGGATGATAGCTACCCATGACATCTGCGACGGGGCGCGCCGACTTCACATATTTGCGGTTCCAGTGATAGCCGCTCTGATGCGCCGCATAGAGGATGCGCCGATGAACTGGCTTCAAACCATCGCGAACGTCGGGAAGCGCGCGGCTGACGATCACGCTCATGGCGTAATCGAGATACGACCGCTGCATTTCCTCCATGATGGAAATCGGCTCGATGCCTGGCGGGAGCTTCCCGCCGCCGGGTGGTGTTTGCTCAGTCAAAACAGATCACGATCTCTTTTAGAATCACTGCGAAATTTATAGCGGAAAGGCCCGGTGAGCGCCAATTTGGGCCAATGTTTTTGAACAGACTTTTGCCTGTATAAGCCACGAAATCGAACATTTCCGTGGCGCAACCCGGCAATAGCGGAGCACAGCTCTTTGCGAAAGCCCATTCCTCGCATAACAATGCGCGATAACAACGACAAAACAAGCTTCGGGGACTATATGGCGAGCGCGGATACGCTAATCAATGCCTTCACGACTCTGCTTGTGACTGTCGATCCGCCGGGGCTCGCGCCGCTCTTCATCGGGCTCACGGCCGGCATGAATCGCGCCGAGCGCAAGCAGGTGGCGCTGCGTGGCTCGCTGATCGCCTTCTTTATCCTGGCAGCCTTTGCGTTGTTCGGAGCAAGCGTGCTTGGCGTTCTCGGCATTTCGATCGGCGCCTTCCGCATCGCCGGCGGGCTGCTGCTATTCTGGATCGCTTTCGAAATGGTGTTCGAGCGGCGGCAGGACAGGAAGGAGAAGACGACGGAAGTCGCAATCACCCAGGATCATATCCGCAACATCGCGGTCTTTCCATTAGCCTTGCCACTGATCGCCGGTCCCGGTGCAATCTCGGCCACAATCCTCTTGGCAGGATCGCTTCAGACGACACTCGACCGAGCGCAACTCATCGGCGTGATCGCCATCAACCTCGCCCTGGTCTTTGCGGCCCTTGCCATTTCCGACAGGCTCGACCGCATGCTCGGCGCAACCGGCCGCGCCATCCTGACCCGCCTGCTCGGGGTCATCCTTGCGGCGCTTGCAGCACAATTCGTCGTGGACGGGGCAAAAGCGGCGCTCACGCTTTCATAAATGGACCTGTTCACAGAAAACCCGCGACGCGGCGGGTTTTCAAGATTTGGCTGTGTACGCCCATCTCAGAACGGGATGTCATCATCCAGATCGCGCGAGAAATTGCCGCCGCCGCCCTGGCTGCTGCTACCACGATTGCCGCTGCCGCCGCGTGAGGAGCCCTGTGAAGACGACTGGCCGTAATCATCGCCACCGTAATCGCCGCCGCCATAACCGCCACCGAACTCACCGCCGCCGCGGCCACCACGGCTGCCACCTTCGAGGGAACCGCCGCCTTCTCCGCGGCCGTCAAGCATCGTCAGCGTTGAATTGAAGCCCTGCAACACCACTTCGGTCGAATAGCGATCCTGACCGTTCTGGTCCTGCCACTTGCGGGTCTGCAGCGCACCTTCGATGTAAACCTTGGCACCCTTCTTCAGATACTGCTCGGCGACCTTGCAGAGGCCTTCATTGAAGATAACGACGCGATGCCATTCGGTCTTTTCCTTGCGCTCGCCGGAATTGCGGTCCCGCCAGGTTTCCGAGGTGGCAATGTTGAGGTTGGCGATCGGACGGCCGTCTTGCGTGCGGCGGATTTCCGGGTCCGCCCCCAGATTTCCAACCAGAATTACCTTGTTCACACTACCAGCCATGATACCACCCTGCTTGCCGCCCATCGACGGCCTTGAAACTCTATCGGTGCACCTTAACCCATAGGGGGCGTCGGGTGCTATTTATGCGGCCTTCCCAGCTCCGTTCATCCACAAAGAAATCGCCGCGATAATTTTGTTCTTTCTTTGTTCTAATTTATCCTTATGATGATGTCAACGGAATCGAAAACCGGCTCCACTCCTTCATTTCAGCCTCGACTCGCGGGCTGACATCACTAAATAAAGGCAGACTCCAAAGGACCTGCATACGACGATGAGCGAACTGAAGACTATTTCGATACGTGGTGCGCGCGAGCACAATCTCAAGGGCATCGATCTTGACCTGCCACGCAACAAGCTGATCGTCATGACCGGCCTCTCAGGCTCGGGCAAATCGTCGCTCGCCTTCGACACGATCTATGCCGAGGGGCAGCGACGCTATGTCGAAAGCCTTTCGGCCTATGCGCGCCAGTTCCTCGAAATGATGCAGAAGCCGGATGTCGACCAGATCGACGGTCTCTCGCCGGCCATTTCGATCGAGCAGAAGACGACATCGCGCAATCCGCGCTCGACGGTTGGCACGGTCACCGAGATCTATGACTATATGCGCCTGCTGTTTGCCCGCGTCGGCGTTCCCTATTCGCCCGTGACTGGCCTGCCGATCGAGAGCCAGACGGTCAGCCAGATGGTCGACCGCGTGCTCGCCTATGAGGAAGGCACGAGGCTCTATATTCTCGCACCACTCGTGCGCGGGCGTAAGGGCGAATACAAGAAGGAATTGGCGGAGCTCATGAAAAAGGGCTTCCAGCGCGTCAAGGTCGACGGCCAGTTCTACGAGATCGCCGATGTGCCGGCGCTCGACAAGAAATACAAGCACGACATCGACATCGTCGTCGACCGTATCGTCGTCCGCCCCGACATGGCGGCTCGCCTTGCGGACAGTTTCGAGACATCGCTGCGGCTCGCAGACGGACTTGCGGTTGCAGAATTCGCCGACAAGCCATTGCCGCCGGAGGAAACCGCTGCCGGCGGTTCGGCCAACAAGTCGCTGAACGAGACGCATGAACGCGTGCTCTTCTCTGAGAAATTCGCCTGCCCGGTATCCGGCTTCACCATTCCGGAAATCGAACCGCGCCTGTTCTCATTCAACAATCCCTTCGGCGCCTGTCCGTCCTGCGACGGTCTCGGCTCGCAGCAGAAGATCGATCCGGACCTGATCGTGCCGGAGCCGGAACGCACGCTGCGCGACGGCGCGATCGCGCCTTGGGCCAAATCGACATCGCCCTATTACAATCAGACGCTGGAAGCGCTCGGCAAACATTACGGCTTCAAGCTCGGCAACCGCTGGAACGAGCTGTCCGACAAGGCCAAGGATGTCATCCTGAACGGCACCGAAGACAAGATCGAATTCCATTATGCCGACGGCGCGCGCTCCTACACCACGCACAAGAATTTCGAAGGCATCGTGCCGAACCTCGAGCGCCGCTGGAAGGAAACGGATTCCGCTTGGGCGCGCGAAGAGATCGAGCGCTTCATGTCGGCGGCGCCCTGCCCGGCCTGCAACGGCTACCGCCTGAAGCCGGAAGCCCTGGCGGTCAAGATCGACAAGCTGCACATCAGCCAGGTCGCGGAAATGTCCATCCGCGTTGCCCGGGACTGGTTCAACGCACTGCCGGGCACGTTCACCGACAAGCAGAACGAAATCGCGGTTCGTATCCTCAAGGAAATCCGCGATCGCCTGCGCTTCCTCAACGATGTCGGCCTCGAATATCTGAGCCTGTCGCGCAATTCGGGCACGCTGTCCGGCGGCGAGAGCCAGCGCATACGGCTGGCGTCACAGATCGGGTCGGGTCTGACGGGCGTTCTCTACGTGCTTGACGAGCCGTCGATCGGCCTGCATCAGCGCGACAATGCCCGCCTGCTGGAGACGCTGAAGCACCTGCGCGATATCGGCAACACCGTCATCGTCGTCGAACACGACGAGGATGCGATCCTGACGGCCGATGACGTGGTCGATATCGGCCCGGCGGCCGGGGTGCATGGCGGCCAGGTGGTGGCGCATGGCACACCGCAGGATATCATGGCAAACCCGAAGTCGCTGACCGGTAAATATCTCTCCGGCGAACTCGGCGTGCCGGTCCCGGACGAGCGCCGCAAGCCCAAGAAGGGCAAGGAAATCAAGGTCGTCGGCGCAAGGGGCAACAACCTCAAGAACGTCACGGCGTCCATTCCGCTCGGCGTATTCACAGCCGTCACCGGTGTATCGGGCGGCGGCAAGTCCACCTTCCTGATCGAGACATTGTATAAGTCGGCCGCGCGTCGCGTCATGGGCGCCCGTGAAATTCCCGCCGATCACGACCGCATCGACGGTTTCGAGCATATCGACAAGGTGATCGATATCGACCAGTCGCCGATCGGCCGCACGCCGCGCTCGAACCCGGCGACCTACACCGGCGCCTTCACCCCGATCCGCGACTGGTTTGCCGGCCTGCCGGAAGCCAAGGCGCGCGGCTATCAGCCAGGCCGTTTCTCCTTCAACGTCAAGGGCGGCCGCTGCGAAGCGTGCCAAGGCGATGGCGTCATCAAGATCGAGATGCATTTCCTGCCCGACGTTTACGTCACCTGCGACGTCTGCCACGGCAAGCGCTATAACCGCGAAACGCTCGATGTGACGTTCAAGAGCAAGTCGATTGCCGACGTGCTCGACATGACGGTGGAAGAAGGCGTCGATTTCTTTGCGGCGGTTCCCGCCGTGCGCGACAAGCTGCAGAGCCTGAAGGATGTCGGCCTCGGCTATATCAAAGTGGGACAGCAGGCCAATACGCTTTCGGGTGGCGAGGCGCAGCGCGTCAAGCTGGCCAAGGAACTGTCGAAGCGATCGACGGGCCGCACGCTCTACATTCTCGACGAACCCACAACCGGGCTGCACTTCCATGACGTCGCCAAGCTTCTGGAAATGCTGCATGAACTGGTCAATCAAGGCAATTCTGTCGTCGTCATCGAGCACAATCTCGAAGTCATCAAGACCGCCGACTGGATCCTCGATTTCGGTCCCGAAGGCGGCGATGGCGGCGGCGAGATCGTTGCCGTGGGAACACCGGAGGCGATCGTCAAGGAGAAGCGCTCCTATACGGGGCAATTCCTGAGGGAGCTGCTGGAACGACGGCCGATGAAGAAGGTTGTGGCCGCGGAGTAAGATTCACTCGGACAAACGTCCAAGGAGGAGAGAATGACCAAAGCGGGCGAGATCCGCACAGGCATTGGCGGCTGGACTTTTGAGCCTTGGCGCGGGACTTTCTATCCCGACACGCTGAAGCAGAAGGACGAACTCCATTACGCCAGCAGAAAGCTGAGAGTGATCGAGGTCAACGGCACCTATTACAGCACGCAGAAGCCCGAGGTCTTCGCCAAATGGGCCGCTGACGTTCCCGATGGTTTCATTTTTTCCCTGAAAGCCACCCGCTTCGTCACCAACCGCCGGGTTCTGTCCGAAGCCGGTGAATCGATGCAGAAGTTCCTGGAGTCCGGCATCAGCGAGCTCGGCGATCATCTCGGACCTTTGCTGTGGCAATTCGCGCCGACGAAGAAATTCGATCCGGATGATTTCGAGGCTTTCCTGAAGCTGTTGCCGGCCAAGCAGGATGGCCTCGCACTGCGGCATGTCGTCGAGGTCCGGCACGATTCCTTCAAGGTGCCGGAGTTCGTCGCACTGCTCGAGAGATACAATGTGGCGCCGGTCTGTGCCGAGCATTTCGAATATCCGATGATCGCCGATGTGACGGCCGATTTCGTCTATGCCCGACTGCAGAAAGGGTCGGACGATATCAAGACCTGCTATCCGCCGAAGGATCTCAGAGCTTGGGCGGATCGCCTGAAAACATGGGCGGAAGGCAAGGTACCGGATGATCTGCCGCTGATCGATGCGAAGCGCAAAGTCAAGACCGAGCCGCGCGATGTCTTTGCCTTCATGATCCACGAGGGCAAGGTGAATGCGCCTCCCGGTGCGATTGCATTACAGGAAGAAGTTGCCAAATAGCGCTATGCGAACAGTGCTATAGCGGCTTGACGGCTTCCACGAGATCTTCGGCCGTCAGCCCTTTGCCCGCATGCTGGCCGGCAAGCCCATGCAGCCAGACGCCGGCGGCGGCAGCCTCGAAGGCCGGAGCCCCCTGCGCCATAAGACCGCCGACAATACCGGCGAGGACATCGCCGGAGCCGGCAGTTGCCAGCCAGGGCGGCGCATTCGCATTTATCAAAGCCCTGCCGTCCGGGGCGGCGATTACGCTGTCGGCGCCCTTGCAGATGATGGCGGCATGGGCTCTCTTTGCCGCCGCTCTTGCCTTGTCGATCTTGCTCAACCTCTCATCGGCGGCGATATCGGGAAAAAGACGGCCAAACTCCCCCTCGTGCGGTGTCAGAACCAGCCGCGTCCGCCCCTCGGCAAAGGCATCGAACAAACGCTGTGGATCATCGCGGAAAGAGGTGATGCCGTCCGCATCCAGCACCAGATGGCGGTCCGCAAGCGCAAGACAGAATTGCCGCGCCTTGTCGCCGGCGCCGAAACCCGGCCCGAGAACGAAGGTCGAGAGACGTTGATCGGCAAGCCATTCCCGGAGCGAGGCTTCGCCGTCGATCGGATGCAGCATGATTGCCGTGAGCAACCCTGCATTGACGTCCATCGCCTCCGGCGGAGAGGCGATGGTGACGAGCCCTGCCCCTGCCTTCAGGCCCGCCATGGCCGACATGCGCGCGGCACCCGTCGCGTTCGGGCCGCCTGAAAAGACGACGAGATGGCCGCGCTTGTATTTGTGCGCATCGGCGCCCGCCGACGGTATTTTCGGCTGCCACTGCTCGGGCGTGTTTTCAGCGATCAGTCCGCCGGCGTGGGCGCGGACGATACGGCCGGGAATACCGATGTCGAAGACCTCAAGTTCCCCGCACAGCTCACGGCCGGGAAGAAGAAGGTGACCCGGCTTGCGCGTCATGAAGGTCACCGTGCGCTCGGCATGGAAAGCCGCACGCAGTACCTTCCCGCTGCGCCCATCGAGACCGGATGGCAGATCAATGGCAATTACCGGAATATCCGCCTCGGCAACCCGGGCGATGACGGCAGCCACTTCGTCGGGAACGGGGCGGGAAAGGCCCGCACCGAAGATGGCATCGATGACGACATCTCCGGCGTGCGGAGCATAACCGGCAATCCCTGCGCCACGTATGGGACAATCGGCAGAGGCTCGGGCGGCATCGCCCTTGAGCCGTTGCGGATCACCGAGGCGGAAGAGCTGCACGTCTGCTCCGGCCTGCTGCAGTGCGCGGGCAGCAACATAGCCGTCTCCGCCATTATTGCCCGGTCCGCAAAGAACGATGTATCGAAGCGCCTCGGGGAAGGTTCTGAGTGCCGCTGCGGCAACGGCTTGCCCCGCTTTTTCCATCAGTCCATAGGAATCGATGCCGGACGCGGCAGCGTCGCTATCAACGGCGGCCATTTCGTCCGGAGTGAGGAGCAGGTCGGCGAGCGGCAACATCATGCAAGCATTATAGATGCGAAATCTGCCTTAAAAACAACCGTTATTCCGGCACCAGAATTGACTTATATGTGTGCATTTGCATGATAATTAATCAATAGCATTCAAGGACTTGCCAGAGCACAAACGTGTTGCGCGCGGCACTTTTTTACGAAATTTTGCTTATCCAACGCATTTGCGCGCGAAATCGCTTCCATTTTCCCGAAAAATCCTCATCAATTCATCGTCTCGGTGTCAATTCGCCGGGATTTTTTACAGCGGAGCATCCTCAACTGGCATGATACGTGCATTATGTTGGCCGAGCGGGGAGTATTCCTGCTGTAACAGGAGAAGCGGAGAGACATTTTCTCATGAAAAAGATCGAAGCGATCATTAAGCCCTTCAAGCTCGACGAAGTGAAGGAAGCCCTTCAGGAAGTCGGTCTGCAGGGCATCACCGTCACGGAAGCGAAGGGCTTCGGTCGTCAGAAGGGCCACACGGAACTTTATCGTGGCGCGGAATACGTCGTCGACTTCCTGCCGAAGGTGAAGGTCGAAGTTGTACTGGCGGACGAAAATGCGGAGGCGGTGATCGAGGCCATCCGCAAGGCCGCGCAAACAGGCCGTATCGGCGACGGAAAGATTTTCGTTTCCAACGTGGAAGAAGTCATTCGAATCCGCACCGGCGAAACGGGCATCGACGCCATCTAATCCGCCCGGCCCTTTCTCGGCCGAGGCTCGTTTAATCGTCATCTAAGTCAAGGGAAGCAATTTAATGACGACCGCAAGCGAAATTTTGAAGCAAATCAAGGACAACGACGTCAAGTTCGTTGATCTGCGCTTCACCGACCCGAAAGGCAAGCTGCAGCACGTCACGATGGACGTGGTCTGCGTCGATGAAGACATGTTCGCCGATGGCGTCATGTTCGACGGCTCCTCGATCGCGGGTTGGAAGGCCATCAACGAATCCGACATGGTGCTGATGCCCGATCCGGATACGGTGCATATGGATCCGTTCTTCGCGCAGTCCACGATGGTCATCCTCTGCGACATTCTGGACCCGGTCTCCGGCGAAGCCTATAACCGCGATCCCCGCGGCACCGCCAAGAAGGCCGAAGCTTATCTCAAGGCCTCCGGCATCGGCGATACCGCCTTCTTCGGCCCGGAAGCCGAATTCTTCGTCTTCGACGACGTCAAGTACAAGGCCGATCCCTACAATACCGGCTTCAAGCTCGACTCCAGCGAACTTCCGTCCAACGACGACACCGACTATGAGACCGGCAACCTCGGCCATCGTCCGCGCGTCAAGGGCGGCTACTTCCCTGTTCCGCCGATCGACAGCTGCCAGGATATGCGCTCGGAAATGCTGACGGTTCTCGCCGAAATGGGCGTCGTCGTCGAAAAGCATCACCACGAAGTCGCAGCCGCCCAGCACGAACTCGGCATCAAGTTCGAGACGCTGGTCCGTAGCGCCGACGGCATGCAGATCTACAAGTACGTGGTGCATCAGGTCGCCAACGCCTATGGCAAGACGGCAACCTTCATGCCGAAGCCGATCTTCGGCGACAATGGCTCGGGCATGCACGTTCACCAGTCGATCTGGAAGGGCGGCAAGCCGACCTTCGCCGGCGACGAATATGCAGGCCTCTCCGAAACCTGCCTCTACTACATCGGCGGCATCATCAAGCACGCCAAGGCAATCAACGCCTTCACCAACCCGTCGACGAATTCGTACAAGCGTCTCGTCCCGGGTTACGAAGCGCCGGTCCTGCTCGCCTATTCCGCTCGCAATCGCTCCGCTTCCTGCCGTATTCCGTTCGGCTCGAACCCGAAGGCAAAGCGCGTCGAAGTCCGCTTCCCTGACCCGACCGCCAACCCCTATCTCGGTTTCGCCGCCATGCTGATGGCTGGCCTCGACGGCATCAAGAACAAGATTCATCCGGGCAAGGCCATGGACAAGGATCTGTACGACCTGCCGCCGAAGGAACTGAAGAAGATCCCGACCGTCTGCGGTTCGCTGCGCGAAGCTCTGGAAAGCCTGGACAAGGACCGCAAGTTCCTGACCGCCGGCGGGGTCTTCGACGACGACCAGATCGATGCCTTCATCGAACTGAAGATGCAGGAGGTCATGCGCTTCGAAATGACCCCGCATCCGGTCGAATACGACATGTACTATTCGGCCTGATATCCGATACGAAAGCCCCGGCCTGCCGGGGCTTTCTTCATGATGGGAAAGCCGGTGGCAGGTGCCCAACGGAATGGAATTTTCACATCGGGCGACGGCTGGGCATTCGAGATAAGGCCGGACAGAATGTGACAGTTCGATGAAGGAACGGGGGCAAAATCCTTGATATCAGTGGTGAAAGTCACCACATGATTAGCTGAAAGGAAGTCGTGCCATGAAACAACGCAACGCAAAATTCAATATTGGCGACGTGGTTCGACACCGGATGTTCCCCTTCCGCGGTGTCATCTTCGATGTCGATCCGGAGTTCGCAAATACCGAAGAATGGTGGAATTCCATTCCGGCCGAAGTACGGCCCGATAAGGATCAACCCTTCTATCACCTTCTCGCCGAAAATGACGAGACGGAATATGTCGCATACGTATCGGAACAGAATCTCGTGAATGATGAGAGCGGTGTTCCCTTGCGCAATCCGCAGATTACTCAGATCTTCGACCGTGCCCCGACGGGACAGCTCAAACCCAAGATGAGCTTCGCCCACTAAGCACCATCAAAGCAACAGTTTCCGAAGGGAAGGCGCCCCAACGCCTTCCCTTCTTGCTTGAACGGCATCTGACCCTGCAGCTGCAACAGTTGCAAAGAAAAAGCCCGGATCGCTCCGGGCTTTTTCTTTGATGAAATGGAATCAGCCAGCTTACTGCTGCTTGGCGGCCTTCTGGGCGTCTTCCAGCTTCTTGCGGGCTTCCTCTGCCTTCTTCTGCATGCTGTCCTGCAGGCTCTTCTGGCTTTCGGCAAGCTTGCTGTCGGAGATTGCCGGGCCATCATAGGCGGCGCCGAAGCCCGTCAGCGAGATCTTGATCGGGTTCGGAGCGCGGCGGAAGTTGACCGAGGTGAAGGTCACGTCGGTGCCCTTCTTCAGCGAAGCGATCATCGCATCCGTCAGGGGAACTTCGGCGGTGCACTTGTCCGGAAGGCAGACGGCGTAGTCGAGCTTCTGACCCTTGCCGCCATCGACCTGCATGGTGATGCCGGGCGGAATCAGGCGAGCCGTCGGAACGGAAATCTGCAGGATCTTGCGGTTGACCTTGCCATCGACGGAGATGAGGCCGACAGCCGTCACGAGCTGGCCGTTGTTTGCCATGATCAGGTTCTGCACGATGCAGATATCGGCATCATCCTGCTTGGCGCAGGTCTTGTACCAGCCCAGACGCGGCTGGTTGGGATCGCTGGCGCCGTCGGCAGGAGCTGCGTTGGACGCATCCTGAGCAAAGGCAGCAGCCGGCATGGCCGCACCGATCATGAGAGCCAGAGCAGAGAGACCTGCCCGCATTTTGTTGTCAGTCTTGAACATCATAGCGAAACCGCCTCCTGAAATCCGCTTCGGGACGACGGCGTGCCGTCCCATGCTATTCGGGTCAAACCGTCGTCCACCTGTCGAATGAATAAGGCAAATACATGACCCGAGAAACCCGGCACCCCTGTTACATCGCACTGGAACGGATATCCAGCTTTTCTTTGGCCTTTTCTGTCGAGACCCAAGATTTCCGCAGCCGCGTGTTGAATTCGGCACGCTCATGATAAGGTCTGGCCGAATCGTACCCTTACCGGAAAGGATGCCATGCAAGCGCTCCGGATCGCTGTCTTCCTGTTCTTCGCAGCCTTGTGCAACGCCGCAGCGGCGCAACCGCTCTATGGTATCGCCATGCATGGAGATCCTGCACTGCCGGCGGACTTCAAGCATTTCCCTTACGTCAATCCGAATGTCAAAAAGGGCGGCCATATCAGTTATGGCGTCGTCGGCACCTTCGACAATCTCAATCCCTTCATTCTGAAGAGCATGCGCACAACGGCGCGCGGCATGTGGGACCCGGAATACGGCAATCTCGTCTACGAATCGCTGATGCAACGATCGAGCGACGAGCCCTTCACCCTTTACGGATTGCTGGCGCAGACGGTCGAATGGGACGACAATCGCAGCTTTATCCAGTTCAACCTCGATCCGAAGGCCAGATGGTCGGACGGGCAGCCGGTGACACCGGACGATGTAATCTTTACCTTCCAGCTTCTGCGCGAAAAAGGTCGCCCCAACCTTTCATCTCCGTTGAAAGGAGTCGCCAAGATGGAGAAGGTCGGCGAGCGTAGCGTGCTGATCCACTTCAACGAGGCAGCGAACCGCGAAACACCGCTGATCATTGCCATGCTGCCGATCCTGCCGAAGCACGTCATCGATGCGGATAATTTCGAGCGCACAACACTCGCCATTCCCGTCGGCTCCGGGCCTTACAAGATCAAGAGCATCGATCCAGGCCAGCGCATCATCTATCAGCGGGATCCCGACTATTGGGGAAAGGATATTCCCACGAAAGTCGGCGTCGATAACTACGACGAGATATCCGTTACCTATTTCCTGCAGGAGACCACGCTGTTCGAATCGTTCAAGAAGGGCGATATCGACGTCTATCCCGACGGCAGCCCCAGCCACTGGCAGGACGCGTATAATTTCCCAGCCGTCAGCTCCGGCGCCGTAGTCAAGGAGGCGTTTATGCCGAAAACGCCGAGCGGCATGCTGGGTTTCGTTTTTAACACGCGCCGACCGATTTTCGCCGACAAGAATGTACGCAAGGGTTTGACCCTCGCCTTCGATTTCGAATGGTTCAACCGCAGCCTTGCCTCCAATGCCTATACACGCACCGAAAGTTACTGGCAGAATTCCGACCTTTCCTCCTTCGGTGTGCCCGCAGATGCCAACGAACTCACCATGCTTGGCCCGATCAAGGACCATATCGACGCCGATGTGCTTGATGGCACCTACAAGCTGCCCGTCAGCGACGGCTCCGGCCGCGACCGCAAGATCCTGCGCAAGGCAGTCAACTTCCTCAAGCAGGGGGGCTACACGATCAAGGGCGAACGTATGGTCGACAGCGCCGGGCGGCAACTCAGCTTCGAGATCATGACACAGAATGCGGACCAGGAACGTATTGCAATTGCTTATCGCCGGTCGCTCGCGCTCCTCGGCATTGCCGTCACGATCCGCACTGTCGACGATTCGCAGTATCAGCTGCGGACGGGGAACTACGATTACGACATGATCTTGAAAGCCTATCCCTCCTCGCTATCTCCCGGCACGGAACAGCTTGGACGATGGGGATCGGCTGCGGCCAAGGCGGCAGGCAGTTTCAATTATGCCGGTGTCGCTGATCCTAATGTTGACGCTCTGATGGGACACTTCCTGACGGCCCATTCAGCTGAGGATTTCCGCGACGCAGTGCGCTCCTTCGACCGCATCTTGATATCTGGCTATTACATGGTGCCGCTCTATCATGTCGGTCAGCAATGGGCGGCACGGCGCAGTCGCATCGATCATCCAAACGTTCTGCCGCTCTATGGCTATTACCTGCCGGCATGGTGGGACGCCTCCGTGCAATAGCGTCCCATGGTTCCCTTTCGGTAACCGGTTGAAGCCATCGGCACAAAGGCCTAGATGGAAGAGAACAGCCCGAAAACCGAAAGGACAGAACCATGGAACGCATCACGATCGACATCGTCTCCGACGTCGTCTGCCCATGGTGCTATCTCGGCAAGGCTCGTCTGGAACTGGCGATCGCCGAGGTGCAGGGCGAAGTCGGCGTCGACCTCAACTGGCGGCCCTACCGTCTCAATCCGGACTATCCGCCCGAAGGCGTCGACCAGAAGAAGGCTCTCGAGCAGAAGCTCGGCGGCGCGGAACGTGTCGCGCAGGGGCACAAGATGCTGACCGATCTCGGCCGCGACGTGGGTATCAAATTCGATTTCGACGCCATCAAGATCGGCCCCAACACGCTCGACGCACACCGCCTCATCCACTGGGCCGTCACCGAAAGCCGGGAGAAGCAGGACAAGGTGGTGGATGCCCTGTTCAAGGCCAATTTCGAAGAGGGCCGCAACGTCGGCGACCGTGCGGTTCTGCTCGACATCGCGGAAAAGGCCGGGCTCGACCGCTCCGTCATATCAACCCTGCTTGCCTCCGATGCAGATCGCGATCTCATCGTCGGCGAAATCGACGCCGCCCAGAAGATCGGCGTCAACGGCGTGCCCTTCTTCATCTTCGACCAGCAATATGCCGTGAGCGGCGCGCAGACTCCGGATGTGCTTGCAAGCGCACTGCAGGATATCGCCAAGATGAAGGCGGAGGCGCGGGCGGGGATGAATTGAACGCGGCTCGGTGTTCCATATAGCTGAAAGGGCTTCCGCGACGCCGATAGCGGAATTCATCCAGCGATAACCGGCATCAGGCCTTAGCCAGCAATCCCGAAGCCATTGCCCGGAAGGCTTCTACCGCCTTGGGCAACACATCAGTCGGATTCTCGCTGGCGGCAACCCAGAGGGCTGCATTCAGCGCAGCGCCTGACAGGAGCCGGGCTGCCGCCTCGGCATCCACCGGCTTGACGACCCCCTGCTCCAGAAGATTCGACACCGTCTGCCGGGTGCCGGCGAGACAGCTGTTCTGGCTGGGCCATTTCGAAGGATCGCCCAGAACGGCTGGGCCATCGAGCAGAACGATGCGCTGCACCTCGGGATCGAGCGCCATCTTGATATAGGCTTCGCCTTCCGCAAGCAGCCCTTGCCAGCCGCCGCCCGCCTGCGTGCCGATTTCCTTCGCCCGCAACGCCATCTCATTGTCGATGTGATCCACGATCACGGCGAGCAATCCGCGCTTGTCTCCGAAATTGTGGTAGAGAGCACCCCTCGTCAGACCGGCATCCGCCGTCAACTCATCCATCGAAGCCGCGGCGAACCCTTTCTCGGCGAAGGCTTTTCTTGCAGCGGCAATCAGCTTGTTGCGGTTTTCTTCCATCGTTTCCAGGCGCTTTGCCATATCACCCTCCAAGTTCGTATACGCCTCGTATTTGAAATATTGACATACGGAACGTATGCGAATATGTCACATACATTCCGTATATCAAATAGGACGGCGCTTTGGAATGGCCGCGCAAGCTTGCGCCTTTCCTACCATTTCACGTCAACGCAAATGAGAGGCGAATATGATGACGACCAGGAATGCGATTTTCCCGAAGAACAGACATGCGCTTTACGAGGAGCATGGCTATTCCGCCGCGATTCGTTCCGGCGATCTGCTGTTCGTCTCCGGCCAGGTCGGCAGCCGCACCGATGGGAGCCCCGAGCCGGATTTCGAAAAACAGGTCCAGCTCGCCTTCGACAATCTGAAAGCGACTCTGGAGGCGGCAGGCTGCACTTTCGACGACATCATCGATGTCACGACGTTCCACACAGATCCCGAGCAGCAGTTCGGTACGATCATGACCGGCAAGAACCGGGTCTTCAGCGAAAAACCCTATCCGAACTGGACGGCTGTCGGCGTCAACTGGCTGGCTGGCTTCGATTTCGAAATCAAGGTCCTCGCGCGCATTCCAGATGCTGGAGAGGCGGGCAAACCGGAAGCGGCGTAAGGCATAATCAGATTCCGACCCACGGCAAAAAAGGCAGCCGTGGGTCGAAAATCACATCGAAGCGAAATTGACGCAACCGCGCTTCAGGCCGTTGCGACATGTGCCGAAGTCGCTATTTTCCTTCGGCCATTAAACTGCGGATTTCGATGATGAACGTTTCCATCCGTCCTGACCTAAGCGATATAAGACTCGGAGACTGGGTGGATCGTCGTTTGCCTGCGGCGTTGAGACCCTACACGCGGCTTGCGCGGCTGGATCGGCCGGTTGGCATTTGGCTGACGCTTTTTCCCTGCTGGGCAGCGCTGATCCAAGCCTCGCATGGTTTTCCAGACCTCAGACAACTGGCCATCTTCTCGCTGGGTGCATCGCTGATGAGAAGCGCCGGCTCGACGGTCAACGACATTGCCGATCGAAAGTTTGATGGGCATGTCGAGCGCACACGCTTTCGGCCATTGGCGAGCGGACAGATCGGCGTGCCGTGGGCACTCATGTTCCTGGCGGTGGAACTCGCATTGGCCGCTTCGCTCCTTCTCTTCCTGACATCCTACACACGTGTCATCGCCATCTGCGTCCTGCCGCTTGTCTTTGTCTATCCGCTCTGCAAGCGCTTCACTTATTGGCCGCAGGCCATTCTTGGCGCGGCATTCAACTGGGGAATGGTGATGGCATGGTCGGAGATCACAGGCGAGATCCCCGCCGGAGCGCTCCTGATGTGGCTCGGAGCCATCGCCTGGCAGATCGGCTACGATACCGTTTATGCCTATGTCGATGTTCGGGACGACATGCAACTGGGCTTGAAGTCGACCGCCATACTGTTTGGCAACCGTGGCAGGGCATGTATCGGCCTATTCTATGCCGTGGCTGTCGCAGCATGGTCGGTCGGGGGATGGATGACCGGCATGTCATTGCCCTATGCCGTCGGAATGCTAGTCATCGCCGCACATCTCGGCTGGCAGACATGGCGCCTCGATCTTGCGCGGCCCGAGATCAATTACAGACTGTTTTTGGCGAATATCCTGACAGGCATATTGCTGGCGGCCACAGTCTTCGCTGGAACGCTGTAAGCAGTCCAACCAGACAGAGAGTTGGCGTTCGATAGCCTTCCCTACGATCCTGCCGGTGCGGCCTTCGGCTACGATGCCTTCCTACTTCGCCAATTCCGCCAGCTGCGTCATGACAACCGCCGCTCCCTGCAGCCGCTTCTCCGGCGTCGGAAGATCGCGCGTCAGGAACACGCTCTGGTCGGGACGGATCTTGGCCATCGTGCCCTGCTTGGCGATGTAGCCGACGAGATTGGCGGGATTCGGGAATTCCTTGTTGCGGAACTGCACGACGACGCCCTTCGGGCCGGCGTCCAGCTTCTCGACATTGGCGATGCGGCAGAGCGACTTGATGTAGACGATCTTGAGGAGGTGTTGCACCTCGATCGGCAACGGACCGAAACGATCGATCATCTCGGCGCCGAAACCGTCGATCTCCTTGATTTCGGTGATCTCGCCGAGACGACGATAAAGCGCCATGCGCAGATGCAAATCCGGCACGTAATCGTCGGGGATCATGACCGGCGTGCCGACGGAGATCTGCGGCGACCAGCCGGTATCCTGGATCTCGTCGACGCCCTTGACCTCGGCAACCGCCTCCTCGAGCATCTGCTGGTAAAGCTCGAAGCCCACTTCCTTGATATGCCCCGACTGTTCCTCGCCGAGCAGATTGCCGGCGCCGCGAATATCGAGATCGTGGCTGGCGAGCTGGAAGCCGGCGCCGAGCGTGTCGAGCGACTGCAGCACTTTCAGCCGGCGCTCGGCCGTCGTGGTCAGCACCTTGTTGACCGGCAGGGTGAAGAGCGCGAAAGCGCGGACCTTGGAGCGGCCGACACGGCCGCGAAGCTGATAGAGCTGGGCGAGGCCAAACATGTCGGCACGATGGACGATCAGCGTGTTGGCCGTCGGCACGTCTAGGCCGGATTCGACGATGGTGGTGGAGAGCAGCACATCGTAACGGCCTTCGTAGAAGGCATTCATGATGTCTTCCAGCTCGCCGGCCGGCATCTGGCCGTGCGCGACCGCCACCTTCAGCTCCGGCACATCCGATTGCAGGAAGGCATGGATATCGGCGAGATCGGCGAGACGCGGACAGACATAGAAGCTCTGGCCACCGCGATAATGCTCGCGCATCAGCGTCTCACGGATCACGAGGGAATCGAAGGGCGAGATGAAGGTGCGCACCGCCATGCGGTCGACCGGCGGCGTGGTGATGAGCGACAGTTCGCGCACACCCGTCATCGCCAGCTGCAGCGTGCGCGGGATCGGCGTCGCCGAGAGCGTCAGCACATGCACGTCGCTCTTCAGCTCCTTCAGGCGCTCCTTGTGCTTCACGCCGAAATGCTGCTCCTCGTCGATGACCAGCAGGCCGAGATTGGCGAACTTGATGCCGGCGCCGAGCAACGCGTGCGTGCCGACGACGATATCCGTCTTGCCCTCGGCCACTTCCTTCTTGGTAAGCGCCAGATCCTTGGAACCGACCAGACGAGACGCTTGCTGCACGCGGATCGGCAGACCGCGGAAACGCTCGGAGAAGGTCTTGAAATGCTGGCGCGAAAGCAGGGTCGTCGGCACGACGACGGCGACCTGCACGCCATTCATGGCCGCCACAAAGGCGGCACGCAGGGCCACTTCCGTCTTGCCGAAGCCGACGTCGCCGCAGACGAGGCGGTCCATCGGCCGTCCGGCGCCGAGATCGTCGCGCACCGCCTCGATGGCGTTCATCTGGTCGTCGGTCTCGTCATAAGGAAAACGCGCGGCGAACTCGTCGTAGAGGCCATCCGGAGTGCTGAGCACGGGCGCATGGCGGGTCAGGCGTTCTGCCGCGACGCGGATCAAGGCACCTGCCATATCCAGCAGACGCTTCTTAAGCTTGGCCTTGCGCATCTGCCAGGCGCCGCCGCCGAGCTTGTCAAGCTGCGCCTCGGTGCCCTCGCCGCCATAGCGCGACAGGAGATCGATGTTTTCGACCGGCAGGAACAGCTTGGCCTCGTCGGCATATTGCAGCTCAAGGCAGGCATGCGGCGCCCCGGCAGCCTCGATAGTCCGGAGCCCGACGAAGCGGCCAATGCCATGCTCGGCATGAACGACGATCGAGCCTTCGTCCAGGCCTGCCACTTCCGAGATGAAATCGGCGGCCCGCTTGCGGCGCTTCGAGCGACGCACCATGCGGTCGCCGAGAATATCCTGCTCGCCGATGACGATCAGATCGCCGGCCTCGAAACCGGCTTCCAGGCTGAGCACCGCCGCTGCCGCCTCGCCCTTCGCCAGGCCGCCGAGATCCTTGAACGCCTCGATCGTCTTGACGCGCGCCAGCCCATGTTCGGAGAGCACCTGCAAGAGGCGATCGAGCGAGCCTTCGGTCCAGGCCGAAATCAGCACCTTGCCGCCCGCAGCCCGCTTGTCGGCGATATGCTTGACGACGGCGTCGAAGACGTTGACGCGCTCGCTATCGGTTGTGTCGGTCGCTGACCGCGCCCAGCGCGGCCCCTGGCGGGCATCAAGCTCGATGACGCGACGCGCCTCGCCCTCATGTTCGTTGAAGGGCGAAATGCGGACGGCGCCGAAGGCATCGAGCGCATTGCCGAAGGCCTTGCCATCCAGATAGAGCTGGCCCGGCGTCACGGGCTTATAAGGGGTGCCCTGCGCCATCTGACCTTTGGCAGGCTGGCCGGATTGAAGGCGGGCGTCGTAATAGTCGAAAACGAGCTTGGAGCGCTCCTCGGCCGCCTCGCGTACGGTATGGTCCGTCACCAGCCGGAAGCCTTTAAGGTAGTCGAAGACCGTCTCCAGCTTCTCGTAGAAGAGCGGCAGCCAATGTTCCATGCCGGCGTAGCGACGCCCTTCTGACACGGCGAGATAGAGCGCGTCGTCGCGCGTGGCGGCGCCAAAGGCGGAGAGATAGTTCTTGCGGAAGCGGCTGATCGTATCCGGCGTCAGCGTCACTTCGCTCATCGGATTGAGATCGAGCGAGCGGACCTGCCCGGTCGTGCGCTGGCTGGCGGGATCGAAGCTGCGGATGCTTTCCAGCGTATCGCCGAAGAAATCCAGGCGCACCGGTTCCTCGGTGCCCGGAACGAAGACATCGAGAATGCCGCCGCGCACGGCATATTCGCCGACCTCGCGCACGGTCGCCACGCGCTCGAAGCCGTTGCGCTCCAGGCGGGCCGCGATATCGTCCATCCGGACCTGGTTGCCCGGTCGGGCAGAAAACGCCAGGCTCTCGATAATGTCCTGCGGCGACACTTTCTGCAGCATGGCATTGACGGTTACCAGCACCACCGCCGCATGCGGCTTGCGATGATGGGCAATGAGGCCAGACAGCGCCGCAAGGCGTCGCGCAGACGTGTCGGAACTTGGGGAAACGCGGTCATAGGGAAGGCAGTCCCAGGCCGGCAGGGTGAGGACCGGAATTTCAGGCGCGATGAAGCCAAGCATCTGCTCGACGTCGGCCATATGCTGGCCGTCGGACATGACATAGGCGATCGGCTGGCCGGCTCTCGCCATTTCGGCAACCAGGAACGGCTCGAGACCGGCCGGGACATGCCCGATCGTCATCGGCTCACTGGCGGCGAGCAGCTTCTTCGCGTCGAAACCGGGGATCATTTCGCTAATCCGAACCTTTCGGCGATCTCTTCGAAATCGGGCTTGTACGAGGCCAAACGCTCAAAGAGCGGGGTCTGCAGGTGCTGCGGCGTCGGCTGGCTGCCGAGGATCCACTTGAGCAGATCATTGTCTTCCTCGGCCATGATGCGCTCCAGCTCGTCGAGATCGGCTTCGGCAAGGCCTGGCAGCTCGTTATCGGCAAACTGGCCGAAGACCAGATCCATCTCGCGGATGCCGCGATGCCAGCAACGGAAAAGGATGCGCCGACGGCGAGGATCGAGATCGGCACTGCTGAGGGTAAGCCCAGTCATCAAGAACACCTTTATGTTGATGCGTCTCTATAAAACCAGCGTTGTAAGGTGGGAACCGGTTTTTCAGAAAAAAGCACCTGCAACGCAATTTTCCGGGGAGCGTTTGATACAATGGAGCCGAGTTCCCGCGCGCCCCTTGCCAAATACGCCCCGCCCGTCGCATTTTGCCCACCATGCGTCCCGCCATCCTTGATCCGCTATTTGCCTCCATCTCTTCGCTGCCCGGCGTCGGGCCGAAAGCATCCGAGCTGCTGGTCAAGTTGCTCGACCGCGAAACCATCGACGATTGCCGCGTCATCGACCTTATTTTCCACGCGCCGCATTCGATCATCGACCGGCGCGAACAGCCTGGCATCGCCCGCGCGCCGCAGGGCGCCATCGTCACCATCACCGGCCGCGTCGATCGCCATCAGCCGCCGCCCAACGCGCGCAGCAACGTGCCCTATCGCGTCTATCTGCATGACGAAACAGGCGAGCTTGCGCTGGTCTTCTTCCGCGGTAAGGCGCAATGGCTGGAAAAGCAGTTGCCGATCGACGAGACCGTCACCGTCAGCGGCAAGGTGGACTGGTTCAACGGCCGTCCGTCCATGGTGCACCCGGACTATATCATGCGCGAGAGCGAGGCGGAAAACCTGCCGCTGGTCGAACCGGTCTATCCGCTAACCGCCGGGCTGACGCCGAAGTTCCTGCGCAAGACCATCGAGACGGCGCTGCCGCGCATCCCGCAACTGCCCGAATGGGATGATGTCGCCCTTACTCAAAAGCAGGGCTTTCCCTCGATCTCCGACAGCTTCCACATGCTGCATGCGCCGCGGGACGCCGCCGATATCGATCCGCAGGCGCCTGCCCGCCGCCGGCTTGCCTATGATGAGTTCCTGGCGGGGCAGCTGTCTCTCTCCCTCGTGCGCCAGAGACTGCGCAAGGTTGCCGGTCAGCCCGTGCACGCAACCGGAGAAATCAGCGGCAAGATACTGGAATTCCTTCCATTTTCTATGACGAACAGCCAGCGCGATGCGATTGCGGATATTCTCAGGGATATGGCCGGCACGGAACGCATGCTCCGGCTGCTGCAGGGCGATGTCGGCGCGGGAAAGACGCTGGTTGCGCTGATGGCAATCGCCGCCGTGATCGAAAGCGGCGGTCAGGCGGTGCTGATGGCGCCGACCGAAATTCTGGCGCGGCAGCATCATCTAACGATTTCAAAATTCGCAGCAAATGCAAAC
Source organism: Rhizobium sp. UFLA01-1127 (assembly GCF_059803845.1). NCBI lineage: Bacteria > Pseudomonadati > Pseudomonadota > Alphaproteobacteria > Hyphomicrobiales > Rhizobiaceae > Rhizobium > Rhizobium sp. UFLA01-1127. The sequence goes on from NZ_JAUQTZ010000009.1 coordinate 48,668, forward strand.
ATTTCTGTCGAAGTTCTAACAGGCCGCACGAAGGGCCGCGAGCGGGATGCGATCCTGGAGCGCATCGCTTCGGGAGAAGCGCAGATCATCATCGGCACCCACGCCCTGTTTCAGGACAGCGTTGCCTATGCCAACCTGATGCTGGCCGTCGTCGATGAGCAGCATCGCTTCGGCGTTCACCAGCGCATGCGCCTGACCGCGAAGGGCATCTCGCCGCATATGCTCGTCATGACCGCAACACCGATCCCGCGAACGCTGGTACTGGCCGCCTTCGGCGACATGGACGTTTCCAAGCTTACTGAGAAGCCGGCGGGTCGCAAGCCGATTCAGACGATCACCATTCCGAACGAGCGAACCGGCGATATCGTTGCCCGCTTGAAGAGTGCCTTATCGGAAGGCAAAAAAGCCTATTGGATATGCCCACTTGTCGAAGAATCCGAAGAATCCGATTTAATGTCCGTCGAGGAACGCCATGAAACGCTGACGAAGGCACTCGGCCCCGGTATCGGCCTGATCCATGGCCGAATGAGCGGCCCGGAAAAAGATGCCGTCATGATGGCCTTCAAGAACGGCGAGATCCGTCTGCTGGTCGCCACGACCGTGGTGGAAGTGGGCGTCGATGTGCCGGACGCGACGATCATGGTCATCGAACATGCGGAGCGTTTCGGTCTGGCGCAGCTTCACCAGCTGCGCGGCCGCGTCGGCCGCGGCGACGAAGCATCCACCTGCATCCTGCTCTACAAAGGCCCGCTCGGCGAAACAGGGCATGCGCGGCTGTCGATCATGCGCGAGACCGAGGACGGCTTCCGGATTGCCGAGGAGGATTTGAAACTGCGTGGCGAAGGTGAGCTTCTCGGAACGCGCCAGTCGGGCACGCCTGGCTTCCGTATTGCCAGTCTGGAAGCCCATGCCGACCTCCTGGAAATCGCCCGCAAGGATGCCGCCTATCTGATCGAGCGCGATCCGGAGCTGACGAGCGAGCGGGGTGTGGCGGTGCGCACGCTGCTCTATCTCTTCCGCCGCGACGAAGCCATCCGCTTCCTGCGGGCGGGATGAGCGGATGGACGCGGTAACCGCGCCCATCCCTTTTCGCGACATTACTTGGCGGAGAGGCCTGGAATGGTGACTTGGAACACTTGGAACATGGTGTCGACATCGGCGCCGCTGTCATCCTTGTAGGCGGCGCCGACCTGGAAGCCGTCCTGCGTGATGAAGTCGTTATCGTTGGCGACGAACAGGAAGTAATCGTCCGGCAGCTTCGGATCCTGGACGCTGGCGAGCGACATGGCTTCCCACTTTTCCGAGAGATTGTTGCGATCGTTCGGAGCGCCGTTGTGAAGGCCAAAGCGAGCAAGATCGGCGCTGTCGTTGATGTCGATGAACTGGCTGAGGACAGCCGGCTTGACCGAGGGATCGAGAACGCCCTTCGGAGCGACAGCGGTATCGCCGTCGAACCTGCCGCCGGCAATGTCGGTGGCGGCGGACACATCGACGGTGACAACACTGCGATAGATCGACTTGTCACCCTTCTGGCCGTAGCCGTTGTTGCTGTCGCGCGCGAGCATCAGGAAGCTTGTTGGTGAAAGCGCCACGATTTCGCTCTGGGCGGCGACGGCGGTCTTGCCCTTGTCGTTGGTGAAAACCGGCAAAGGCACGACATATTCGTGCACCAGTTTCAGGTGATCGAGATCGGCAGCGTCGTAGACCAGGGCGCGTGTGTTCTGTCTCGTCGAGCTGGAATCACCACCATCCTGACGGGTCGCGGACTGGAGTACGGCGATCAGGAACTTGCCGTCGGGGGTCAGGGACATGCCCTCGAAGCCCTGGTTGTTCTGACGCCCGCTCGTCGGGTCCTTCGGATCGGGAGCCGCTTCGCCAGGGCCTGGATTGTTCGAGGAGAAATTCACCGTGCCGTGTCGCATCGGCAGAAACGCGGCCGGCGGTGCCGTGGCCGAGATCATCTTTCCATCCGCCGAGAAGCGGTAGATGTAGGGACCGTATTCATCGCTGATGAACATCGAGCCATCGGGCAGCCGCACAATGGCCTCGTTGTCGAGCGAGATCTTGCCGTTCGGCGCCTGCGGCAGCAACGGCATGGCGCCTTCCGGATTGCGGACGCCGTTCGCCGGATCGAGCCCCGTGGTTTCGGTGCCCTTATTGTCCCTCAGCAGCAGCGTATCCGCGAGCTTGGCTTCGACACCCGACTGTTCTTTGCCGGCCGGCGGCGTTGCACCGGGAGCGACCGGCGTCAGCTTGATATCGATGGTGTTGAGACGCGCGCCGTAATCCGTGGTGCCGGCGACATTGTAGCCGCGGTCCGGCAGCAGCCACAGCGAACCTTTGTAGGTGCCGTCGGCATTGCGGGTCCAGTTCTTAATGTCGATCGACATGCCCGAGCCGGAACCGAAGGTTTCGCCGAACTTGTCCCGCTGATTGGCTGGAATGCGACCGATGGCGACGCGGCCCTTATTGACGAGCGTCACGCCTTGAACGGTTACGGACGTATCGGCGAGTACCGCGGCCGGCGCGGCGAAAACGAATGTGGCGAGTGCAGCCGACAGGAGCCGCGAGCTCTTCGAACGCATATAGGTCAAGACAATATCCTCCTGATGAAAGCCCTTATGGAGACAACGGCATCCATCTCCGGCCCGATTTCAGATCGGGTCAGAAAACGACAGCCCGGCACGGAAGCGCCGGGCATCCGATGATGAGACGCATCCGGCAATCTGTCCCCAACGACGCTCTAAGGTGTCAATATGATAGGGACATGACAGTTCGCGCAATACGCGAGGTCACCCATCCAACTATAGGAACCGGAGCAATTCTAGGAGAGGGACTTTATGGGAACGGGTTGCCGCAGTTCCTTGGCCGCGACCAGCTCCTTATATTCTGGCGCAACGAGACCGCCCGATATCAGGAGCTTGGCGCCATCCTCGGGACTCATGTCGAGCACCGTAATCTTGTCGCGAGGAACGAAGACAAGAAAACCGGCCGTCGGCACGGGTGTAGGCGGCAGGAAGACCGCCACCATGTCCTGCCCCATGGCGTTGAACTTCGAGGCGATCTCGCCTTTGGCATCCGTCGATATGAAAACCATGGACCAGAGGCCCGGGCTCGGATACTCGATCAGCCCGACCTTCTTGAAGGAGGTGCCCTGCTCCTTCAGCACCGTTTCGAATATCTGCTTGACGCTTTTGTAGATCGTCCGCACCAGCGGAACGCGATTGACGATCAACTCGCCGAAGCGGACGATGCTCTGGCCGATCAGGTTCTTGGCCAGGAAACCGACCAGCGTGATGAAGATCATCGCGATCAGCAGGCCGGTGCCGGGAACGGCGAAATTCAGATAGCTCTCAGGGTCGTAGCGCGCGGGAATATAGGGGCGAACCCAACTGTCGGCCCAATGAACGACGGACCAGGTCAGCCAAAGCGTGATTGCTATCGGAGCACAGATAATGAGGCCGGCCAGGAAATTGTTTCTGATCCGCATGGTTACGGACATCTTGATGAGCTTTTCAGTCATTCGCCGCTCGAAAACTCCGTTCCGTCGCCCACCCCTAACCGGCAAAACCTCCCCACCATCTCCGTCCAGGAAACGTGCCAGAAATCATCAATGCATACAACCCGTCAGTCACGCCGCCAAGCCGAACAGACGCCCGGCTCACGACGACGTGAAAGCAAAAGCGTGACCGCAGGCGGGCCTATTCCACCGTCACCGATTTGGCAAGGTTGCGCGGCTGATCGACATCGGTGCCCATGAAGACGGCGGTGTGATAGGCAAGCAATTGAATCGGCAGCGAAAAGATAATCGGCGCGATGATTTCATCGACGACCGGCAGGGTAATGGTCGCCATGGTCGGCAATGTCGACGCGGCGGCACCTTTCGCATCCGTGATGAAAATGATTCGCCCGCCGCGCGCCGCCACTTCCTGCATGTTGGAGACGGTCTTGTCGAAGAAGCGATCATGCGGGGCGATGACGATAACGGGCATGTTCTCGTCGATGAGCGCGATCGGACCATGCTTGAGCTCGCCGGCGGCGTAGCCTTCGGCATGAATGTAGGAAATCTCCTTAAGCTTCAGCGCGCCTTCCATGGCGAGCGGGAAGCTGGTGCCACGGCCGAGATAGAGCACATCCTTGTATTTCGAAATTTCACGGGAAAGGCTTTCAATCTGGGGCTGAATGATGTTCAGCACCTGCGCCATGATGCGCGGCATTTCGACGAGATGGTGCACCAGTTCCTTCTCGTCCGCGGCGCTGACGGTGCCGCGAGCGACACCGGCTCCGATCGCCAGAGATGCCAGAACCGCCAGCTGGCAGGTGAAGGCCTTCGTCGAAGCAACCCCGATCTCCGGACCGGCCATGATCGGGAATACGGCGTCGGATTCGCGCGCGATCGTCGATTCTTTCACGTTGACGACGGCACCGATCTTCAGGCCGTTGTCGCGGCAATAGCGCAGCGAAGCCAGCGTATCGGCCGTCTCGCCGGACTGAGAGATGAACAGCGCCGCCTGCGAAGGCTGCAGGGGCATTTCGCGGTATCGGAATTCGGAGGCAACATCAATTTCGACCGGAAGACGCGCATAGCGCTCGAACCAGTATTTGCCGACCAGGCCGGCGAGATAGGCCGTGCCGCAGGCGGAGATCGCCAGGCCCGATACCTTCCCAAAGTCGATGGCCGATACTTCGGGATGCACGCGGTGGCTGGCGAAATCGACATAGTGGCTGAGCGCATGGGAGATGACTTCGGGCTGCTCGTAGATTTCCTTTTCCATGAAATGGCGATGATTGCCTTTGTCGACGACATAGGCGGTCGCATGGGAAATCTGCCTGGGCCTTGTCACTTCCTTGCCAGTGTAATCGAGGATCGTGGCACCTGCGTGGGTGACGATCGCGCAATCGCCATCGACGAGGTAGGTGATCTCGCTGGTGAACGGTGCGAGCGCAATGGCATCCGAGCCGAGGAACATCTCGCCCTTGCCATGCCCGACTGCGAGCGGCGGACCGGAGCGTGCCGCCATCAGCGTGCCGGGATCGTTCTCGAACATCACAGCCAATGCGTAGGCGCCCGTCACGCGGTTCAGCATTTTGAGCATGGCAGCGCGGGAATCCAGCCCTTCGCGGATATAGTTCGCAAGCAGGTGCGCCACGACTTCCGTGTCCGTCTGCGAAGAAAACACCCTGCCCCCGGCCTTCAATTCCTCACGCAGTTCCGAGAAGTTTTCGATGATGCCGTTATGAACGACGGCAACGCCTTCGACGAAATGCGGGTGGGCATTGGTTTCATTCGGAACGCCATGGGTCGCCCAGCGCGTATGCGCGATGCCCGTCGTGCCCGGCAGAGGATCCGTTTCTAGCCGTTTCTCCAGATTGAACAGCTTTCCTTCCGCGCGGCGGCGATCCATCACGCCGTTATGGATCGTCGCAACGCCGGCCGAATCATAACCGCGATATTCGAGGCGCCGCAGCGCATCCACCAAGCGATCCGCCACAGGCGCCGTTCCGACGATCCCAACAATACCGCACATACAGCTCTCCGTCTGACCTCAGATTTGAGGGCAACTCCTAATCAATCCTGCAATTTTCTCAATTGCCACGACGGTCACTTTCGATTTCGGACCGTTACCTGAATCCGCTCTAGTGACCGCTCTTCTTCGCCGCCTTGATGGCCAAGGCTCGTTCGCGCAAGACCTTCGCACGCTCCGGCTTCACCTCCTGGCGTGCGCGGCCGAAGGCCAGCGCATCGGCTGGAACATCATCCGTGATGACGCTGCCGGAAGCGATATAGGCGCCGTCGCCGATGCGAATGGGGGCTACCAGCGAGGAATTGGAGCCGACAAAGGCATTGGCGCCTATATGGGTTTCGTACTTGTTCACCCCGTCATAATTGCAGGTGATCGTGCCCGCGCCGATATTGCTGCCAGACCCGACCGTCGCGTCGCCGATATAGGTCAGATGATTGACCTTGGCGCCCTCGCCGATCTTCCCGTTCTTGACCTCGCAGAAATTGCCGACCTTGGAACCGCCGGCAAGATTGGCGCCCGGACGCAGCCGCGCAAACGGCCCGACGGTCGCTCCGGCGCTGACGTGAGCGCCTTCGATATGCGAGAAGGCGTGGATGACCGCGCCTCCCTCGATTACCGCGCCTGGTCCGAAGACAACATTGGGCTCGATCAGCGCATCCTGGCCGATCACGGTGTCGTAGGCGAGGAACACCGTTTCCGGCGCAACCATGGTCACGCCCGACAGCATGAGCTCATGCCGGCGGCGCTCCTGCCACAGGCGCTCGATGACGGCGAGTTCGGCGCGGTTGTTGCAGCCTGTCATCTCGACCTCGGGCGCATCGACGGCAACGGCTCGGCCGCCCAGCGAGCGGGCAATCTCGACGAGGTCGGTGAGATAATACTCGCCCTTGGCATTGCTGTTGCCGATGCGATCGAGCAAATCGAGCGCCTTGCGGCCGTTGATCGCCATCAAGCCGCTGTTGCACCACGTTACCGCCAGCTCGGCATCGGTTGCGTCCTTCGCCTCGCGGATGGCGATCAATTCGCCGTCCTTGACCAGCAATCGGCCATAGGCATTGGGATGATCGGTGTGAAAGCCGATGACGACGACGTCGTTGCCGTCAGCCAGTCCCTGGCGGGCGGCGCGCAGCGGCGCGTCGGTCAGCAGCGGCACGTCTCCGTAGGCAACAAGAATATCGTCATATCCGCGGGCAATCGCCTCGCGCGCCGCCAGCACGGCATGACCGGTTCCGAGCCGCTCTTTCTGCAGATAGGAGTCGACATCTATGCCGCCGATCGACGCTGCGGCAGTGACTTCATCGGCGTTGCGCCCAACGACCAGAGCCGCCGCCGCTATATCGGTCCTGGCGATCGCCTCCATGACATGGGCGATCATCGGACGGGAGGCGATCGGATGCAGGACCTTCGACATCGACGATTTCATGCGGGTACTGTCGCCGGCGGCGAGGATGATGGCGAGACAGCTGCGTTCCATTTCAAGCTCCGAAATATACGGTCAGGCGTCGCCCGGGACCGGGCGAGTCCCCTCATAGCAACAAGTCGAGCGATGAACTATGGAGAAATTCAAAGCAAGGCTCAGGCCTCGACGAAAGCCTCGAAAGCTTCAAGAACGTGTTGACGTCCATCGATGATCACAAATTCCATCGCCTTATGGGCAGCCAGGCCGTCACGTGCCGCTATCGCATCCACTATGGCCATGTGCGTATCCGCAATATTGGCAAAACCATTGGCTGAAGGCGGCGCACTCATGCGAAACATGCCGACGAGTGCAGCTTCGATAAGCCCACCCAGCGATCGCATGAACGGATTCTGCGATGCCTCGGTGACGGCAAGATGGAAATGCAGATCGGCGATGGCGAGGCTGTCCGAGGTGTGATGAGGCTCAGCCATCGATGCCGCGAGACTGCGAAGCAGATCGATGTCCTCCCGGCTGGCCCGCTCGGCCACCAGACTGGCTGCGAAGGGCTCGAATGCCATGCGTATGTCGTAAAGGTGGAGAAGGAATTCCTTGTTGACCCCGCTCTCGAAATGCCAGTTGAGCACCTCGTTGTCGAACATGTTCCAATGGATCTTTTCGGTGACGCGCGTACCGACACGCGCGCGCGGCACGACCAGTCCCTTTGCGGCCAAGGTCTTCATGCTTTCGCGCAGAACGGTTCGGGATACCTTGAATCGTTGCAGAAGCTCGCTGTCGCCTGGAAGGATGCTTCCGATCGGAAATGCGCCAGAGACGATCGCCTTACCCAGTTCATCGACCACCTGAGCGTGGCTCGTGCGCGATTTTCCCTCGGATTTTCCGGTCTCAAGCAATCGGTCGCGCAAGCGTTCAGCCCTTCCCTTAGACATATCGTCGATTCAGGCGGGAAAGCAGCAGAAGACCCTTCTGCATCAGAATAAAAGCAAACAGCAACAAGCCGATCAATATCTTCGTCCACCAGCTGGAAAGCGTCCCGTCGAAGGTGATGTAGGTCTGAATCAAGCCCTGTATGAGAATTCCGATGAGTGTTCCCCCGACGAACCCCGCTCCTCCAGTCAGCAGTGTTCCGCCTATGACCACGGCAGCAATCGCATCGAGTTCGACACCGACCGTGGCAAGCGAATATCCGGCAGATGTGTAGATCGAAAAAACGATTCCGGATAGGCCAGCTAGAAATCCCGACAGTGCATAAATCTGGATCGTCGTTTTCCCCACCGGCACGCCCATGAGTTCCGCGGTCTGCGCGCCGCCGCCAAGTGCATAGACATTGGCACCGAAACGGGTGCGCTGCGCCAGCAAGATGCCGCCGGCAAAGACGAGCAGCATGAGCCCGCCGATCAATGTCAGCCTGCCGCCGCCAGGCATCAGCCAATAGAGATCGTTGAGCTGAGAATAGAAATCATGCTCGATCGGGATACTGTCGATCGACAGCACGAAGGCGATACCGCGCGCCAGAAACATGCCGGCCAGCGTCACGATGAAAGGCGGCATGCTGAGATAGTGGATGATGGCACCCATGCCAGCGCCAAAAAACGTCGTAATGACAAGCGCCAGGGCGAATGCGATCAACGGATGGATCGGCGTATCGCGCAAAATGACGGCCAGAAAAACGCCGGTGAAGGCAATGACCGAGCCGATGGACAGGTCGATGCCGCCCGAGATGATCACGAACGTCATGCCGACAGCGGCAATTCCCAGAAAGGCATTGTCCGTCAAAAGGTTGCCTACCACCCGCGTCGACAGCATGTTCGGATACTGCGTCACGCAGCCGACATAGGCCAGGATGAAGATGACGATCGTCGCAAGCAGCGGAAGATATTTCGAATTCACTTTGCCTGCTCCTTCTGCACCATCTGCCCCTCACCTCGGCGCCGCCAGAGGAACGACGTGGCGGATTGCATTGCCGGGGACTGGATGACCAGAATGACGATGACGATGAGCGCCTTGATCACCAGATTGAATTCCGGCGGAAAGCCGGAGAGCAGGATGCCTGTATTGACCGATTGAATGATCATCGCGCCGATCAGCGAACCGACGATGCTGAAACGGCCGCCGAGCAGCGAATTGCCACCGACCACGACGGCAAGGATCGCGTCCAGTTCAAGCCAAAGACCGGCGTTGTTGGCGTCGGCGCCCTTGATGTCGGCGGTAACGATGATGCCGGCGATGGATGCGCACAGACCGCTCAATACGTAAACCGCGATCAGCAGGACCGGCGTCCGGATACCGGAAAGCGTGCTTGCCCGACGGTTGATGCCGATCGCTTCGACCAGCATTCCAAGCGCCGTGCGCCGAACCAGAGCGATCACCACGAGCGCGGCGAGGAGCCAGATCACGACGGGCATCGGCAGGGCGGCGAACGAACCGCTGCCAAGGAAGATCAGCCCGTCATTGTTGAAGGTGAGGATCGTGCCCTCGGTGATCAATTGCGCGATGCCGCGGCCCGCCACCATCAGCACCAGCGTCGCGATGATGGGCTGGATATCGAGTGCGGCGACGAGGAATCCGTTCCATAGCCCGCAAGCCAAACCGATGCCGATCGTCAGCAGCAGCGTATAGGAAAGCGGGTAGCCAGCAACGATCGAGGATGCCGCAACCGCACCGCAGATCGCAATGACCGCGCCGACGGACAGATCGATGCCCTTGGTGGCGATGACCAGCGTCATGCCGATGGAGAGCAGTGCGACCGGTGCACCACGATTGAGTACGTCTACCAAGCTTCCGTAGAGTCTTCCATTCTGAACCTCCAGATGAAAGAAATGCGGGAACATGATAAAATTCAACAAAAGAATAACTGCAAGTGCAATGAGCTGCGGCGTCAGGCGGAGCAAGGAGGTTTTGATTGGCGAGCTCATGCGTCCTCCAGCGTCTTCTGAGCCGTGGCGATGGCCTCGACGATATTTCCGGCCGTTATCTCACTGCCGGCCAACTCAGCAATATGCTCGCGATCACGCAGGACAATGACGCGCGAACTATAGGCGACGAGCTCCTCGAGTTCGGATGAAATGACCACCAGGGACATCCCCTGCCGGCAGAGATCCTCGATCAATCGTATGATTTCCGCATGGGCACCGACATCGATGCCGCGTGTCGGCTCATCCAGGATAAGGAAGCTCGGATTGGTTGCCAGCCATCGCGCAAGGATCGCCTTCTGCTGGTTGCCGCCCGAAAGAAGCCGGATCGGCTTTTCGCGGTCGGTCGTGCGGATATCCAATGCCTTGATATAGCGATCGGCGATGGCGTTCTGCTCGCTGCGCGGCAAGGGCCTTGCCCAGCCCCGCCTTGCCTGCAGTGCCATGACGATGTTTTCGCGAATGGAGAGATCACCGATGATCCCGTCTGTCTTGCGGTCTTCCGGGCAAAAACCGAAACCGCTCCTGATCGCGGCGCGCGGATTGGAAAGCGCAACGGCCTTGCCTTCGATCTTTGCTTCACCGCTGTCGGCGCGCTCGACACCGAAGAGCACTTCGGCGGTTTCCGTGCGCCCGGAGCCAAGCAGGCCGGCAATGCCGACCACCTCGCCGACGCGCACCTCCATATCGAAAGGCTTGATCTTGCCGCGCTTGCCGAAGTTCGTGAAGTGATATCTGACTGGGCCGCTTTCCGTCTCGCTCTGCTTTGCCGTGCTTTCGGTTTCAGCGAGTTCGCGGCCAAGCATCATGGCGATCAGGGTCTGCCGCGGAAGACCGGCCGCATCGCGCGCGCCGACCAGGCGACCGTTGCGGAGAACGGTGATGCGATCGCAGATTTCGTAAACCTGCTCCAGAAAATGTGTAATGAAAACGATTCCAAGCCCACGCTGTTTCAATTGCCTGACGATGCCGAACAGCATTTCTACTTCATGCGTGTCGAGGCTGGCGGTCGGCTCGTCGAGGATGAGGACTTTACCGGAGAGATCGACCGCGCGGGCAATTGCGATCACCTGCTGGATTGCTACGGAGAAGCGGTCGAGCTGGCGGCCGACATCGATATCCAGGCCATATTGCGACAGCAGATCTCTCGCCATGTCATTCATCAACCGGCTGCTGATCATACCGAATCGCCGTGGCTGACGGCCCAGAAAGAGGTTTTCCGCCACGCTCAGATTGGGCAGCAGGTTCACTTCCTGATAGACGGTTCCGATGCCGAGCCTCTGCGCTGCCAGCGTGTCATGCGGATCGATCTCGGCCCCATCGAGAACGAGCGTGCCGGCATCGCGGCGATAGGCGCCGGTCATGCATTTGATCAGGGTCGACTTTCCGGCCCCGTTTTCGCCGAGCAGCGCATGAACCTCGCCGCGCATCAATGTGAAATCGACGTGATCGAGAGCGGTCGAACCGGGGAAATACTTGCAAAAACCTGTCGCTGTCAGAAGTCGCTCGACGTCGTGAGCCATGAAGCGCGAATTTCCTTGGAAAGAATCAAATTGCGAAAGCGATAGCCGGCGCATTGCGTGGGTGCGCCGGCATCTTGCACAAGACATCGCACCGGCGCGGCGTTGCCGATCCGGTGCGATAGGCTTTCGTCTTAGTAGCCGAGGTCCTTCTTCTGTTCGTAGACCTTCTGCGGGTCATCGGCCTGGGTATAGAGCTTGGATTCCGTCTGGATCCATTTCGGCGGCTCCTTCTTGGTCTTCAGGAAGGCGTCGAGCGCATCGAAGGCCGGACCGGCCATGTTCGGCGTCAGCTCCACCGTTGCATTGGCTTCGCCGGCAGCCATAGCCTTGAAGAGATCCGGAACCGAATCGATCGACACGGTCAGGATGTCCTTGCCCGGCTTCAGACCGGCTTCCTTGATCGCCTGGATGGCGCCGACGGCCATATCGTCATTATGGGCATAAAGGGCACAGATGTCCTTGCCACCATTTTCAGCCTTCAGGAAGCTTTCCATGACTTCCTTGCCCTTGGCGCGGGTGAAGTCGCCGGTCTGGCTGCGAACGACCTTCAGGTTATCGTGCCCCTTGATGGCTTCCTCGAAGCCCTTCTTGCGGCCGATAGCCGGCGAGGAACCGGTCGTGCCCTGCAGCTCGACGATATTGCACTTCTTGCTGCCGACCGTCTTTACGAGCCAGTCGCCGGCAACCTTGCCTTCATGAACCAGGTCTGACGTAACAGCGGTCAGATAAAGGTCCTTGGGTGCGTTCACCGTGCGGTCAAGCAGAATGACCGGGATCTTCGCTTCCTTGGCTTCTTTCAGGACGGCATCCCAGCCGGTTTCGACGACGGGCGCCAGCAGGATCGCATCGACGCCTTGCGCGATGAAGGACCGGATCGCCTTGATCTGGTTTTCCTGCTTCTGCTGTGCATCAGCGAACTTCAGATCGATGCCGCGCTTTGAAGCTTCCTGCTTGGTCAGCGTCGTCTCAGCCGCGCGCCAGCCTGACTCGGAACCGATTTGCGAGAAGCCAACAACCAGTTGCTTCGCCGACGCCGAGGTAAACATGCAGGCAGCAAGAATCGTAGCACTAACGAGTGCGGTTTTAAACTTCATGATTATCTCCCAAAGGCCATCTCCTCAGGCCCGCGACAAAAAAATCATATAGTAATACTTTTGTAAATCGACTTTCGATGATGCAGTGCAACAAAAAAGGGCGCTCGACGCGCCCTTTTTCAACTTTACCTATTTAGCCGCAATTACTTGGAAGCCGGCAGCTTGTCGTCTACGCCTTCTATGTAGAAATTCATGCCGAGCAGCGTGCCGTCATCGGCCTTCTCGCCGGCCTTGAGCCATGGCGTGCCGTCCTGCTTGTTGATCGGGCCGGTGAAGGGAGCAAGCTCGCCGGACTTGATCTTGGCCTCGGTTTCCTGAGCCATTTTCTTCACGTCGTCAGGCATGTTCGTATAGTCGGCCATCTTCAGGATGCCGTCCTTCAGGCCGTCCCAGTTCTGCTCGGACTTCCACTTGCCATCGAGCAGCGCATGAACGCGCTTGGAGTAGTAGTTACCCCAGGTATCGACAACGGCCGTCAGCTGCGCCTTCGGGCCAGCCTTGATCATGTCGGAAGCCTGACCAAAGGCATGGATGCCGCGCTCTTCAGCCACCTGCATCGGCGCCGTCGTATCGGTATGCTGCGTCAGGATATCGACGCCCTGGTCGACCATTGCCTTGGCGGCGTCGGCTTCCTTGCCCGGATCGAACCAGGTGTTGACCCAAACGACCTTGAGCTTGAAGCTCGGATCGACGGAACGGGCGCCCTGTTCGAAGGAGTTGATGCCCATGACGACTTCCGGAATCGGGAAGGACGCGATGTAGGCGGCACCATGGTTCTTCGACATCTTGGCGGCGATCTGGCCAAGGATGTAGCGGCCTTCGTAGAAGCGGGAGTTGTAGGTCGCCAGATTCGGGCCGCTCTTGAAGCCGGTCGCATGCTCGAACTTCACTTTCGGGAACTTGGCCGCAACCTTGACGGTTGCATCCATGAAGCCGAAGGAGGTGGAGAAGATCAGCGAGCAGCCGGAACGGGCAAGACGCTCGATGGCGCGCTCGGCATCCGGACCTTCCGGAACGTTTTCGAGATAAGGCGTCTCGATCTTGTCGCCGAATTCCTTCTGGATCTGCTGGCGGCCGAGATCATGCGCCTGCGAATAGCCGCCGTCCGTATGCGAACCGACATAGACGAAGCAGACCTTGGTCGGTGCTGCTTCAGCAGCGGCGGCGAAACCAACGATGGCGGCGGCTGTCGTTGTGAGGGCGAGTGCTAGTTTTTTCATGGTTACCCCTGTTGGTTTGACATGTTTTACAGAAATCGGTCCGGTTGTTGCAATCAGCGCTCCGGAACGAAGGCCTTGCCGAGCGACGCTGGCGTGTTGATCAAGGTCGCGCGGCGATTTTGAGAGATGATGACGAGAACCACAATAGTCGATGCATAGGGCAACATCGACAGGAACTGCGAGGGTATGCCGACACCGAAGCCCTGCGCATGAAATTGCAGGATCGTCACTGCGCCGAAGAGATAGCCACCGGCCATGACGCGCATCGGCCGCCACGAGGCGAAGACGACAAGAGCCAGCGTCACCCAGCCGCGGCCGGCCGACATGTTCTCGACCCATTGCGGCGTGTAGACGAGCGACAGCTGAGCACCTGCAAGCCCCGCGCAGGCACCGCCGAACATGACAGCGAGATAGCGCGTGCGGATGACATCGATGCCGAGCGCATGGGCCGAGCCATGGCTATCGCCGACGGCGCGCAGTTTCAGGCCGGCGCGGCTGCGGAAGAGAAACCAGTTGACCCCGATGAGCAGCGCAATCGAAAGATAGAAGGTCAGGTCCTGTTTGAACAGCACCGGCCCGAGGAACGGGATATCCGACAGCAAGGGAAAAACGATTTCATGCAGCTGCACGCCCGGCACGCTGACATAGCCTTCGCCGATCATGCCGGAAAGGCCGAGTCCAAGGATCGTCAGCGCCAGACCGGTCGCGACTTGGTTCGTCACCAATGTCAGCGTAAGAAAGCCGAACAGCAGCGAAAACAGGGTACCCGCGACGATGCCGGTCAGCAGGCCGACATAGGGCGATCCGCTTACCTGCGCACCGACGAAGGCGGCGACGGCACCGATGATCATCATGCCCTCGACACCGAGGTTTAGAACGCCGGAGCGTTCCACTACAAGCTCACCGAGGCCGGCAATGACGAGCGGCGTCGATGCGGTGATGATGGTGAGCAGGATGGCTTCGAAGACGCTCATGCCGCACCTCCCCGAACCCGCGACCAGACCAGGCGGATCTTGTAGTAGATCAGCGTGTCGCAGGAGAGCACGAAAAACAGCAGCAGGCCCTGGAACACGCTTGCCGCCTTGGCCGATATTCCCGGCGACAGCTGCGCGGCCTCACCGCCAAGATAGGTCAGCGCCAATACAAGACCTGAGAGAATGGCTCCGAGCGGATTGAGGCGCGCAAGGAAGGCGACGATGATGGCGGTGAAGCCGTAGCCCGGCGAGATGGCCGGCTGCAGATGGCCGATGGAGCCGGAAACTTCGGATATGCCGGCCAGTCCCGAGAGCGCACCGGAGACGAGGAAAGCGAACCAGACCATTTTTCGCGAGGAGAATCCGGCAAAGCGCCCTGCCCGCGCCGACTGGCCGAGCACGCTGATCTCAAAGCCCTTCAGCGTGTATTTCATCAGGAACCAGGCAAGGATCGCCACAACCACGGCAAAAACGATACCCCAATGGGCGCGGCCGGAATCTTCCCATATCGCCGGCAGCACCGCCTCGGGCGGAAAATCGATGCTCTGCGGGAAATTGTGGCCCTGCGGATCGCGCCATGGCCCGCGCGACAGCCAATCGAGGAAGAGCTGCGCGATATAAACTAGCATCAGGCTCGTCAGGATCTCGTTGGTGTTGAAATGCGCCTTCAGAAGCGCCGGAATGGCGGCATAGAGCGCGCCGCCGATGGCGCCGGCGATCAGCATCAAAGGCAAGATTATGGGCGAATGCCAATCGGTGAAGACGATCGGGATGAACGATCCGGCAATAGCGCCCATGGTAAACTGGCCTTCGGCACCGATGTTCCAGTTGTTGGAGCGGTAGCACAGGCAAAGACCAACGGCGATCAGGATCAGCGGGCCGGCCTTGATCGCCAGCTCGTGCAGCGACCAGACCTCCAGCAGAGGCTCGACAAAGAAAGCGTCGAGCGCCTCGACGGGGTCCTTGCCCATAACGGCGAACATGATGGTGCCTGCAATCAGCGCCAACGCGAGCGCAAGCAGAGGCGAAAGCAAACCGAACAACTTCGAGACCTGCGGGCGCTTTTCGAGTTCAATGCGCATGTGCAGGCTCCGGATGCGTCTTCGATTCATGCAGACCGCCCATCAATAGCCCGATCTTTTCCCGTGTCAGCTCGCCGGCGGGATAGGACGGCGACAGCCGCCCTTCCGAGATGACGGCAATATCGGTCGCGACTTCGAAAATCTCGTCCAGATCCTGGCTGATGACGAGCACGGCCGAACCGTCGCGGGCGAGATCGACAAGAGCCTGCCGAATGCGGCTCGCAGCCCCGGCATCGACGCCCCAGGTCGGCTGGTTGACGACGAGAACGCTCGGCTGACGATCCAGTTCGCGGCCGACGATGAACTTCTGCAGATTGCCGCCGGACAGAGCACCGGCAGCCGGATCCTCGCCGCTCTTGCGCACATCCATCGCCTCGCAAATGCGTTTCGTCGCCTGCTTGACCGCGCCGTGCCTGATGACGCTAAGGAAACCGCCGCCTAGGAATGCCTTGCGATCCGACTGATTGCGGGCAAGCACAAGATTATCCGACAGCTTCAATGCCGATACCGCAGCGTGGCCGTGGCGTTCCTCGGGCACAAAACCCGCGCCGATCAGCCGGCGCGCATTAATGCCTTTAGTCCCTACGGCCTTGCCGCGCAATTGGATGAGATCATCCGCGGCGACCGTGTATTCTCCGGAAATGACATCGAACAATTCGCCCTGGCCATTTCCGGCAACGCCGGCAATGGCAAGAACTTCGCCGGCGCGCACGCGCAGGGAAACATCCTTCAGCGCCATGGCGAACGGAGTTCGCGCCGGCGCCGAAAGGCCGGCCACTTCCAATAGAATATCCCCCTTCGCGCCAAGACCCTCGTGCCGCACGCTCGCGACATCACTGCCGACCATCATGCGGGCAAGCGATCCGGTCGTCTCCTGCCGCGGGTCGCAGGCGCCCGTTACCTTGCCATGGCGCAGCACTGTCGCGCGCGAACAGATGCGCTGCACTTCTTCCAGCCTGTGGCTGATATAGAGCACCGAGCGCCCCTCGTCTCGCAATTGGAACAGCGTCTCGAACAGGCGATCGGCCTCCTGCGGCGTCAGAACGGAAGTCGGCTCGTCGAGAATGATCAGCTTTGGATTTTGCAGGAGCGCACGGACGATTTCGATGCGCTGGCGTTCGCCGACCGAGAGATCCGCGACATGCGCGTTCGGATCGAGCGGCAGGCCGTAAGCGTGGGAGAGCTTGGCCGCCTCCTCCGAAATTTTTGCGAGCGGGATATTGCTGTCGAGCGAGAGCGCGATATTTTCCGCGACTGTCAGTGCCTCGAACAACGAGAAATGCTGGAATACCATGCCGATGCCGAGCTTGCGCGCGGTGCCCGGTGCATCGATCGACACAGGCTGCCCCTGCCAGGCGATCTGCCCATGCGACGGCTCGAGCACGCCGAACAGCATCTTGACCAGCGTGGATTTGCCGGCGCCGTTCTCACCGAGAAGGGCGTGAATTTCCCCTGGCTGGATTTCAAGATCGATTTCGTTGCAAGCAGCAAAACTGCCGAAGAGTTTCGTCAGCTTGCGAACCGACAATAGCGCACCGGTTGCCGGCGCATCGGATGACGACACGTTCCCCTCATTTCCTTCCCACCGCCCCGCCCTTTACGGATCTATGGGATCAGCAGCGTAGTTCCACTCGTTTTCCTGGCTTCCAGATCCGCGTGCGCGCGCCCTGCATCAACAAGCGGATAGGTTTGATGAATATTGATACGCACTTTGCTGCCTTGCACAACAGCAAATAACGCCTTTGCACTGGCTCTCAACTCCTCAGGTGTGCCGACATAGGCAAAAAGGCTCGGCCGCGTGGCAAAGAGCGAGCCCTTCTGGTTGAGGATAGCGAGATTGAAATTCTCGATCGGACCAGACGACTGGCCGAAAGTAACCCACATGCCGCGCGGCTTCAGACAATCGAGCGACTGCGGAAACGTGTCCTTGCCAACCGAGTCGTAGACGACATCCACACCCTTGCCGCCGGTAATCTCCCGGACGCGGTCTGCAAAATTCCCCTTGCTGTAGTCGATGACGTGGTCGTAGCCATGCGCCAGCGCCAGCTCGACCTTTTCGGCGGAACCGGCTGTGCCGATGACAGTTTCGGCCCCGAGGGCCTTGGCCCACTGGCCGGCAATCAAGCCGACGCCGCCGGCAGCGGCGTGAAACAGCAACGTCGTTCCCGGGCCGACCTTGAAGGTGCGGTTCAGGAGATATTCGGCCGTCATGCCCTTCAGCATCATCGATGCTGCGGTTTCGAGCGGAATATCGTCGGGCACCTTGACCAAATGGCGGGTCTCGATGTTGCGTTCGGTGCTGTAGGCGCCGTCGCTGCCGACATAGGCGACGCGATCGCCGACGGCAAAATCAGTCACACCGGGGCCGACTTCCGTGACGGTACCCGCAGCTTCCTTACCGAGCGGCAAGGGAAAATGGGGCGCCTTGTAGAGACCGGAGCGGAAATAGACATCGATGAAATTGAGGCCGATCGCGGCATGGCGAAGCTGCACCTCGCCCGCGCCTGGAGGCGGCAGATCCACCTCCTCCAGCTTCATGACCTCAGGACCGCCATTTTCATGGATACGGATAACTTTGGTCTTCTTCATGATGCACAATCCTTACTGACGTCCCTGGGGACGGGCCTTACTGACATCCTGGGACAGGCCTTACTGACGTCCAAGGGACGGGAAAAACTGCAGCACGGCACCGATACAATAAAGATAAATACCGCTGAGGATGAAGAGGACAACGGCCCATTGCGGCATGACGAAATGCATCAGCAGCGAATAGATGCCGAGCGCCGACCAGAAGAGAAATATGCCAAGGTTCAGCGGCCGCAAGCGCTTGACGCGCACGGGGTGCAGGAAATTGATCGGCAGGAAGGTCAAGACGACGGAAACACCTACAAGGATCATTGCGGTCGTCGCGCTGGCACCGATAACGAAAAGCGTGAAAATCACCATGTTCCAGACCACCGGGAAACCGGAGAAAAAATACTCGTCCGTCTTCATCCCGGTATCGGCATAGTAGATGGCGCTGGAAACCACGATCATGCCGGCGGCGACAAAGGACCAGGGCTCGCCGATCATGCCGCTCTCATAGAGCGCGAAGGCCGGAAGGAGCACATAGGTCACGTAATCGATGATATTGTCGAGCGTGTCGCCGGACCAGTTGGGCAGCACTTCCTTGACGCGAACCTTGCGCGCGATCGGGCCATCGATGCCGTCGACCAGCAGCGCAAGGCCGAGCCACCAGAACATATCGACGAAGCGATGCTCCGATGCCGCGACGACGCCGAGAAAGGCAAGAAACGATCCGGAGGCCGTCAGTATATGGACGGAGAAAGCACGCATCTCCGCATAAGGTACCCGCTTGTAATTGAAGATTTTCATCCGCCCCACGACTCGTCAGCTTATTCACCTGCCCCGGCAGGCGGTTTTTCTTGCTAATATGCATCCTTTGGCCGGCATCGCCAGCGCAAAAGCGTTCATCGTGGCACGCTAGCGCGACTTACTGTCATTTTCACCCGTTGCAATGTTTCATCCCATGGATTTCAACAGGCTAAGCGCTTATTTTCAGAACCAGAGGCAATTGAGGCATCGATATGAAGCAGATTGAAGTGGCCGTTATCGGCGGTGGCCTGGCTGGCATGATCACGGCGTTCGCGCTGGCGCGCGGCGGAAGATCCGTCGCCCTCGTCGCCGCACCGCATAACAAAGCCGACAAGCGGACGACGGCGCTGATGGATCAATCGATCCGCTTTCTGGAACGCCTGACGCTGTGGGACCGGATCGCGCCTTCGGCAGCGCCGCTGACCACGATGCGCATTATCGATGGCACGTCGCGGCTGCTGCGGGCGCCAACTGTCTCGTTCCGGTCTTCCGAAATCGGGCTGGACGCCTTCGGCTACAATATTCCGAACGCCGTGTTGCTCGACAACCTCAGTGAGGCCATTGCGGCGGAAGGCAATGTCAGCCGCATCGAAGCGACTGCTTCCGAAATCGCCTTCCGCGACGATGGCGTATCGATCGCTCTCGACAACGGCGATTCGATCGAAGCCGCATTCGTCGTCGGCGCCGATGGCCGCAATTCGATGGTGCGCGAGACGCTTGATATCAAGGTCAAGGGCTGGTCCTATCCGCAGTCGGCCATGGTTTTGAATTTCGCGCATAGCCTGCCGCACCAGAACATCTCCACGGAATTTCACACCGAAAGTGGTCCGTTTACGCAGGTTCCGTTGCCCGGCAGACGCTCCAGCCTCGTCTGGGTGCAGAAACCGGCTGAAGCCGTTGCCAATGCCGGAAAGTCGCTCGAGGAGCTCGGCCGGTTGGTCGAGGAACGCATGCAGTCGATGCTCGGCCAGGTCACGATCGAAGACAGCGTGCAGGTCTGGCCGCTTTCCGGCATGACTGCCTATCGCTTCGGCAAGGGCCGCGCCGCGCTGATCGGCGAAGCGGCCCATGTCTTCCCGCCGATCGGCGCACAAGGGCTCAATTTGAGTCTTCGCGATATATTGGCGCTGTCGGACATCCTCTGCGGACGCGCGGATCAGCCGATTCCGGCGGCATCCGGCGACAGTTTCGATCGCAAGAGACGTGCCGACATCATCAGCCGCACGGCGAGCGTCGATCTCCTCAACCGTTCGCTGCTGTCGGACTTCCTGCCTGTACAAATGCTGCGGGCCGCGGGTCTGCATGTGCTTTCCGCCATCGCGCCGCTGCGCAACTTCGTCATGCGCGAGGGCATCGAGCCTGGCGGCAGCCTGCGTAATTTTTCGTCGATGCTACGGGAAAAGCTGCACGGGTAAGGCACCCGGCTCCGTCAAATAAAGGGCAAGAGGAACCGTCACCGCGGAACAGGCCGTACGCCCATGGCAAATAGTGCGCAGGATGTTGCCGCAACCGTCAGGCATGTTCCATTTTGCGCTGAAAACGGAGGCGAAGATCTCGCCCGGCTAGCCGATTTTCATGAGGATTGGAAAGGTCTGCTGAAACCAGATCGCCATATCGCTGATGTAGCCGAAAATGAAAGCGAGGCCCGTCAGCACAAGAAGGCCGCCCATGACCTTCTCCACCGTGCGGAGATGGCGGCGAAAGCGGGAAAGAAAGCTCATGAAAGCGCCAGAGAAGCCAGCAGCGATCCAAAAAGGAATGGCGAGCCCGAGCGAATAGACGGCGAGCAGGCCGGCGCCTGCGCCGACCGTTTCGCGCGAGGCGGCAATGCCGAGAATGGCGCCGAGCACCGGACCTATGCAGGGCGTCCAGCCGAAGGCGAAGGCAAGGCCCATGATATAGGCGCCGGTCAGCGTCGCCGGCTTGCCGCCGCTTTGGAAACGTGCCTCGCGCGCGAGAATGCCGATGCGGAAAACGCCGAGGAAATTCAGGCCCATGACGACGATGATGAGGCCGCCGATCTTGGCGAGAATATCGAGGTGCTGGCGCAGCAGCAGGCCTATGGAGGAAGCGCCGGCACCCAGCGCGACGAACACCGTGGCGAACCCCAAGGTGAAGAACAGCGCAGACAACAGCACGTTGCCGCGAACGCTCGGTTGCGCTACAGCCATTGCGCCGCCGCCGCGAAACTGCTCCACTGAAATTCCCGCCATGTAGCAGAGATAGGGCGGCACGAGCGGCAGCACACAAGGCGAAAGAAAAGAAAGCGCTCCGGCGAGCAAGGCGCTCAAAAGCGAGATATCGGCAAGCGACACGATGGACTCCGGCTATGTCATTCCAGCTCCTTCCTAGCGTCGCAGGGGTATGAAAGCCAATCACCTTTTCGAGTGGAGCAACAACTCGTCCCTGGGGTTGAATTCTCGTCCAATATTACATCAATGCGACAAATCAGCTGCTGCCGAGCGCGACCAACGGCCGCAAAGCGACCTAACGAACGAATTGCTTTTGCAGGAATATTGGTTCAAGCTGCTGTCGTTCGTCGGACAACGTACATTCCATCCAAAGTTAGTTATCGGAGGAAAAGCCCCATGCGAATTGTTACTATGTTCACGACTGCAGCCTTTGTCGCGCTCTTCAGCGTAAGTGCCATGGCACAAACAGCAACTCCCAGCACCACGACGAAAACTCCCAGTGCAACGACGTCGACTCCTTCGACCACCACCACCATGACCAAGCCAAAAGCGATGAAACCGGCCCAGACAGCCGTTTCCAAGGCATGCTCGGCGCAGGCCGATGCCAAGGGCCTGCATGGAAAGGCGCGCGCCAAGTTCAGAAGCGATTGCAAGAAGAACGGCGGCA